>DASWYM010000106.1:0-4927 GCA_036404975.1 Chitinophagaceae bacterium | reverse complement strand
CCCAGCAGGCCGAACATGCCATTGGGAATGGTGAGCGTTACCTCTTTCAGGGCTTGCACCCCGTTGGGGTAGATCTTGGTGATGTTGTCAATTTTTAGTTCCATCGGATCTAATGCGTTAAGAAGGCTTTTGATGTATGAGTGTACCTGTACCCTTTTTATCCTTATCCGCCCGGGCGCTTCACCCGGGCGGCGTGTTGTGAATTCTTCGTTCCCGGATTTTATGGCTGGGAGGAGCGGTCGCCCAGCCGCGTAAAGCTGATGTTGCGGGCCACGGGGTTGCTGTACACAAAGCCCGTGATCTTTCCGCCTGCGTCGCGGCGGAAGCGCACTACCATCATGCTGCGCATCCAGGTGTCGGGCGCGGCAGGCGCCAGTTCTATCGCCTTTTCGGGTGCCCGCTCGAAGCGCATCACCAGGGCGTTGGTGCCGGGCACGATCTCGAACACCGACCCAAGGTCCTCGCTCTGGTAGCGGCCTGCAAAGGCCTGCAGGTCGGCTTCATTATACGCAGGGGGCTGGGCGCGGCTATACCGGGTCACCTGGCCTTCCATCGACTTCAGCTCGAAGGCGTCGGGTGAGGTGAAGTGCAGCTCGAACTCGTCGCCCGAGCGGAAGAATAAGCTGCCGCGCGGGTTGCGGAACCGGTTGGCAGCCACCGGCACCAGGGCTGGGCCACCCCCTATGCTCAGCCTGCCGTTGGCCACCCCAAGGCGGAGCGGCTCGCCGGTAGCTTCGCTAAAATACAGCCCTGCCCTGGTGGCCAGGTCGGCTGCCGGCACGTCGATGCCCTTGACCGTTGTGGCTGGTCCCTTGGCCCTGGCGGTGTCGGGGGGCAGGAACTGGTCGGCCACCTTGTGGGCGAGCTCGGTTGCCGACACGGGGTCGAAATTGCAAAGCACGGCAACCGAAAGGCCGTGCTCCGGCAGGCCGCCCAGCCAGGCGCTGTAACCGGCCGCACCGCCGGAGTGCGATACCAGCTTAGCGCCAGGGTAGTCATTCACGTTCAGGCCACGGGCGTAGGTGAGCTTGCGGCCGTTGTTCAGCGTTGCCGGCTCCTGCAGCTTAGCGGTGACGAAGGCGCCCAGCTTGCCGCTGGCCAGCGCGTTGTTCCAGGCGAGCAGGTCTTCCGCGGTGCTGATGATGGCGCCGCCACCGCGCTCATTACCCAGGCGCATGTACTGCTTCCAGCCGGCCCCGTCCTTCTGGTAGCCGATGGCGCGGTCGCCGGTGCCTTGAAGGATGTCGGAGACGTAGGCGGTCGACTTCATGCCCAGGGGTCCGAACAGGCGCTTCTGTGCAAATTCGGCGAAGGGCATGCCGCTCACGCGGGCTACCATCTCCGCCAGCAACACATAGCCGCTGTTCGAATAAGCCCATTCCTCGCCGGGCGCAAAGTTGAGGCCCTGCTGCCGCAGGATGAGGGTCAGTACGTCGGTGTTGCCGTCCGTCATTGGTAGGATCCCCGTCCAGTCGCGGAGGCCGGAGGTATGGGTAAGCATATGGTCCACCGTAAGGGTGCGGCCGTAGTTGGGAAGGGCAGGGAAATACTTGCGGACGTCGTCGGTGAGCGACAGGCGCTTGTCTTCAACGAGGAGGAGGACTGCTGCAGCGATGAACTGCTTGCGCACCGACCCGATATCGAAGGTCGTGCCGGGGGTCAGGGGAATATTCTTCTCCACGTCAGCCAGGCCGTAAGCGCGGTTGGCCACCAGCTTGCCGTCCTTCGACACGGCGCACACGCAGCCGGGGGTAGAAGGTGTAATGGCGCTAAAGATCTTGTCGATCTCCGCCGTTTTGTCCTGCGCGTGGGCGGGAGTGCCAGCCAGCAGGGAGATGACCAGGGGTGCGGCCAGGAAGAAAAAGCGTAGCAGCTTCGGGCGGAAGGTGCCGCTGGAAAGAAGAAGCCCGTAGAGCCCAAGCGCCAGGGTGAGCTTCCGGTTGTTTCGGGCCTCCTCGCGGCGCGGGCAGGCTTTAGCTAAGGTGGGTCTGTATAAAGGCATAAACATTACTTTTTTAGGAGTTGATAAACTGGGGGTTCTTAGTTCTCTCGATGGTTATGGGCATTTGTGTTTTCAAGTGTCAGGACAAAGGCATGGCCTTGGAATCTGCCGGCGGGGCCGTTTGAATCCCTGTGAGAAAGTAAAAGGGTACTGTGCTCCTGTTATACCTGGCTCTTTAGCGGAACCCGAACAGGAACGGGAATAAGAAGGTCACCACGATGGTCCAGGCGAAGTAAATGGGCAGGAAAAAGGCAATGACCTTTCCCACCCCGTCGACAGGGGCTTTTCGGAAGAGCACCCGGAACAGTTGCGCCGTGACCCCTAGCAAGTTGAGCAGGATCAGCACATTGCCTCCCAGCACCGCGGCCCTGTTGGGCGTTATGCCCCACTCCGAGATCCGGAACAGGATGGCCGAGAGGGCAATCCCGTTGACAATGATGGTGACAGCCGAGAGCAGGAACAGGATCCAGGTTTCGGCCCCGCTCTTTTCGGTCTTGGTGGTTTCGGCAATGGAAAAGAAGATGATGGCCATTACCCCGATCAGCAGGGCGTTGAAGATCAGCAGGAACTCGCGGTCGTTGTAAGGGTCCTTACCCGAATAAGCCATGGCCACGAGGTAGATGACCAGCATCACCAGCACCAGCGGGCTGAAAAGCCTGGCGATCACCGGCGACACTTTCCCGACCAGCTGCGGGTTGATCTGTGTGAGGTAGGTGCCCAGGATGGGGGCAGCGGGAAGCCCGAAGACGACCACGTTTTCGAAATAGAACTTTTCAATATTAAAGCCGATCAATTGGAAGAGCCCGATGGTGATGGCCGTCATGATGCCACCGGCAATGACGATAAGGGTGGTCATGACCACCAGGTCGCCGTTGTATTTAAGGAAGTCGAGCCGTTTGGGATAATCTGCCAGGTTGTTGCCCACAAAGGCGGAGCCTAACAGTACCCACAGCAGCAGGGGCAAGTGGATGCAGGCCAGTACCAGGGTATCGCTTTGGGCAGGAGCCGGGAGAACGTTGATGTAGATCAGCGAGGCGAGCACCACGCCGCTGATCAGGATCATCCTTTTGGCTTCCAGCTTGTTTTTCCAGGCAAAGTAGGCCGTCAGGAGGGGCAGAAAGATAAAGCCGATGTTGCGGGGGTAGAAAAACTCTTCGTTGATGGAGAACAGGGCCGGTATCTTGGCAATAAAGCCTGCCACCAGGGCCGCACCGATCACCAGCACTAACTCCCTGCCCGTGCCCCAGTTGATCTCATCACTTTCGTAATTCAACCGCTCGTTCCAGAAATCAGCGAGGGTGTTGCCCCTGAGTTCCGGGTACAGGGTACTGAATGCCCGCCGGAAAGGCGCCTTGTTCGTACGGTACATCTTTTCAAGCTCCCTGGGGTCATCCAAATGTTGAAGGATCTGATCTTTCATGACTTTATTGTTTAGTCCTGGATAGTTTTATTGGAGTTAGTTTTTGATCGTTTAATTCCACATTGTGCCGGCTAATCCCAGTACGGTACCCACCCATAAACCGATGAGATATACCACTACGCTTATGATGATGGCGAAGACCTTATTCAATCCGATGACGCTGTGGAAGTGGACAAGGAAGTGGTGGCACAGCCCTCCCATGGCACCGGCCAGGGGAACGACGATCAGCGGACGGATCATCCACAGGTTTCCCCACCCGGGATTGCCTTCACCGGCCGAAAGCAGGAAAAGGGAGATCAGTAATAAGCCGATCGCGGCGCCCAAGGCCATTCTTTTAGCCAGGGTTGCGGGTTGGAGTGGTGCAGTGGCGTTGCTTGTTGGGGTCATGTTCATTCAGTTTTAGAAGTTAGGAAGGTTTTAGCTGTTTATCTAAAGTGCTTTGTATTACAAAGTGTAGGGGCAAAAAAAAGGGCGTCTTCTTTCCGGTGACGCACTACTACCTGCACCAGGGTCTCCGGGCTCGTAGCTGCTTCGTGTGCCGTAGCGGTAGTTCTTATAGCTGGTATCATTTGCCTTATGCTGGTTAATTGCTATTTAAAAGCACTTTGTATTGCAAAGTAATAACCTTATTCTGACATTTGCAACACTTTTTTTGACAATGTGTTGAACGGTCCTAATTTAATATGAATCCTGTGCAGGAATACCCGCCATCCTCGTTTAACCGGGTACAAAGCAGGCTGCGCTGTTCAGGCTCTATAGCTGTAAAGGGTATCCCGGGTTGTCAGGCCTTCTGGGGGATAACGTGATGCGTCAAGCCAGGTTACTGCGGGTTCCGTCCTTCTGCCACATTTTAAGCCAGTGGTGCATGCCAAAGGGTGTAAATGCCAACAAGGCATCTGTTCCCTTTACGCCCACATGGAGAAGCCGGGCAAATTGTACCAGTCCCATATAAACAACGGCAATCAGGAAATAGGATGGGTCTTCTTTAATAATGGGTAATAATAAAAAAGGCAGCGCCATCAAAAAGAGGAATAAAGGTCTTTTCATACAAGACTATATATACTAAGATAAACAAAGAGGGAAACAACGGCAAGAGCCGTATTTGGTATTTGGCTATTACCCTGCTAGGGACCCTGGACCATAAACCTCTTCCTTACCGTTCATCATGACCTTAACGTTTATTAACAAGCTTTCCCCACGAATCGAAATAACTTAGTAGCGCCAAATGACGACATAATTGGAAGAACTTATGAGAAGAACTCTACTACTGGCTGCATTGATCCTCTCCGCCGCGCTGGCCTTTGGCCAAAAAGGCATCGGCATGGTGAAGGGTGTGCTGCAGGACTCGGCCTCCACCCAGGTGCTGCCCGACGCTACCGTGTCGGTGATGAGTGCCAAAGACTCTACCCTGAACTCTTTTACCCTCTCATCGAACAGCGGCTATTTCGAGATCAAGAACCTCGACGCCGGCGACTACTACCTGATGATCTCCTACCAGGGCTTCG
>DASWYM010000105.1:0-6621 GCA_036404975.1 Chitinophagaceae bacterium | reverse complement strand
GGGTCAGGTTGATCTTCGCATTGAACTCGTTGAAAAACAGCAGGCCCAGGTACACAAATACGATGGCCGACAACAGCTGGGCCGACTTGGCCACGAGGTGAAACCATAAATGCCGGTCCAGGTAGTACCGGATAAAAAGACTCATGTGCAGCCAGCAAAGCAGGAAGGCCAGCGACCAGGTGAGCCAGGCGGGCATCTTCCTTATGTAGTTGCCCTCCAGGATCATGCTGACCACGTTGGCGTGCACAAACACCCCTTCCATATCGGGCAGGCTCCTGCCGAACGAGTTTTTGTTCAGGGGGGTAAAATGCTTGTCTTCCACGTTGGTGCTTTCTGCCGACACAAACCCGAGCAACACCACCTTGCCGGCCAGCGAAGCACCGCTTTCCGTGCTGTCCAGGAGATCCTGCCCCTCCACCACGATGTATTTATCGGGCGTGCGCGTGTAGTGGATGGTCTCGGCGGCCTCCTGCCGGTCCACCAGGGCCTCGTAGCGCGCAGGGTCGGCTACCTTCACCACCGCCGCGGCGAAATAGGAATGGGATTGGCTCCCGCTTTCCACCGCCGGGGCAAAGTGCCGGATCACACCGCCTTCCTCCCCCACGAAGTTGGCAAACCCCTTTTGGGCAGCCCCCGCATACAAAAAGCCACGGGGCACCAGCTGCGCGCCTTCGGCTTCGAGGTTATAGGCCAGCACCACCCGGGGGTTGGTGGCTACCAGGGCCTGCAGCAGGGAGTCTTCGGGCCGGCTCTTCGGCCCGGCGAACAATACATCCACCCCGATCACCGCCGGGCGGTGCTGGTCGATCTTTTGAATGAGGGCCGCGATCTCCGGGCGCCCGGCTTTCCCGATATTGACAATCACCACGTTGGTATCCAGGGCGGTCTCCCGGTTCTTCGCCATCTTCGAATAGGCGAGGTCGTTGTAGTCAAAATCCTGGAGGGCAAACCTGATCGGGTCCAGGACATGCGTATTGATGGGCAGCAGCGACAACAGGCCCATGACGACAAACACGGCGACGGTGGCCAGCAGCGTGTCTCTTTTGAAAAGGTATCGGAACATTTCTTTTGTTTATTCGGTGGTACGAAGGATGGCCTTATAAATCGACCAGTTGATGGGGGTGATCACCATGTTGCGGGTCTTGGTTCCCGTAAACAGCAGCGACTCCAGCGGGCTCTGGCCAGCGGCGGCCGGTCCCCGGCTCAACACGCCTTCCTGCTGGAAAGCCCCCAGGTTGCTGATGGCTTCCTCGGAGGTCAGCATAAAATAATGATCGGCACCGGCCGGCGGCGTAATCAGGATATCGGCGATATGGGTCCGCTCCTCGGGCCTGTTGTCGGCCGTGGTCACCGGCATGCGGTTCTCCACGTTGCCGCTTTCCGCGCTGGGGAACAGCAGGTTCATCGCGCCCTTGCTGTCGATGGAAAACACGTAGACGTAGCGCTTCTTCCGGTTCCACTCCCCATTGCCCTTATCGGCCTCGAAATAAACCGACAGCGTGTCGTTGACCCGCACCTGGTCCGAAGCCAGCGGCTGGCCGGAGCTGTAATACTGGAAGGCCAGCTTGTAGGGATACCGGTTCTGGCCACCGCTTGGGGCGGTCAGCATCAGCCAGTCCCTGATCTTGGCAATACGGAAAGCGTAGTCCGACAGCTGGCCGGCCACGGCCCCGGCCGACTCGGCCGTGCCTTGGTAGGCCTCGAAATCCGTCCGGGCCGGGAGGCTTTCGGAAGTGTCCTGCACCGTCACCTGGCTTTTCACCAGCGCATACCCCAGCTGGTTGTTCTCGCCCAGGGCACCCACCAGCGTGTATTGCGATTCTGCCGGGTGGTCCACCAGCGTGATGTTGCTGAATTCACGGAAGGCCTTTTCCAGCTCCTGCACCAGCCGGGCGGAAGGCGGGAAGTTGACAAAGGCCGTGGCCGGCGCACCGCTTACCGATGCCAGGAGCACCGCGCTGTTTACCTGGGCACCCAATAGTTTTTTCCCTTCCCTGCGGTCCGAAACGGCCCACTGCCCGCCTTCATAGCTATAGATCCGGTCGGGGCTGGTCCTGGCGATGTCGCTCACCAGCCGCAATTGCTTCTGGGAGCGGAAGCCTTTAACAAACTCCTGGAGCTGCGGATCGCTCACGCCCGTTTTGGGAATATAGATCTTAAGCGCCGGCGCTTTGCCCGAGGCCCAGTTCACGACCTCGAACAGCGTCCCGGGGGCAATGCTTTTGGGCTCCCCCGTTAACACCCGGGCCAGGCTTTTGTTGGCCCCGCGCATTTGCACGATCTCCAGGGTATCCTTTCCATTCAGCGCCGACAGCTTCACGCCTTCCGACAGGCCAAACGCATAACCGCCCTGCAATTCCACGCCCTTGGCCTCTATCCGGGAAGTGGCAATAGTAAACCGGTTCCTGATAGTGCCCCTGGGCAGCCCGAACAGGGTACCGGCCTTCCGCTCGCTGTTGGCCGCCAGCACCGGCTCCTGGGTCTTGCCATAGTATTTCATGATGGCCGTCACGCTCGAATAGATATGCGACACGGGCGCGTCGGGCGACAGCTGCTGCAGGGCCTTCAGCAGGGCCACGGTAAAAGCCCCGTGGGGAATATTGTTCTCGTCGCGCTGCTCCTTGGCAAACTCAAAGTCCTGCGCCGCCGAAAAGATCAGCGCCCCCCGCGACTCGGGCCGCACCGGCTCCGACGCATCACGGGCGTCCTGCTTGCTCTCCTCGATATACCGCACTTTGGGCGGCTCGGTAAGCAGCCCCCGGCCAACCGACCCGCTGTGGCAGCTGTCGAAAATAACGGTCAGCAAAACGCCCTTGTCGAGCAGCTGGTTGAAATAGCCCGCCAGCTCCTTATCGCGGATGTCGGCAGCCCCCTTGTACGCGTCGGCCGGCACCATGGTCTCGTCTTTCTTATCGGCCTCCTTCGACAGCGAATTGTACACCTGGCTGCCATGCCCGGCATAGTAAATAAAGACCACATCGCCCTTTTTCGATTCGCTGATCAGCCGCTGCAACCCGGCGATAATCCGCTCCCGGCTCGCTTCCCCATTGAACAGGGTGGCCGCCTGGGCCGCAGGAAAGCCATACCGGGCCAGCACCAGGTCGCGAACGGAGGTGGCATCATTCACACACCCATCGAGGTTGGTCCACTGGACCCGCCCCGTACCGGTAGCGGCTTCCCCTTCGGGCTTGTATACATCGATGCCAATGATCAGGGCCCGGTAATTCTGGGCCCACAACTGCACGCACAAAGCACTGCAGCACAACAGGAGGAGGGATAGCTTTTTCATGAACGTGTATAGGGTATGAACCGTATCGGAGGACATCCGACAGGAGCAGCATACATTTTATAAGTGTTTCGGTTGGTACAGTTCGGGGGGAGATCAACCAGGAAAAAGGCCCGCCGGGGCCGGGCGCAAAACTACAGCAAGATTCCGGGACGGATCAAAATATCGCGGGGCGTCCCTCCCGCACAAGGTCTTTTGGCAACTCATAAACAGGGGATTTAGCTCAGATAATGATAAAAATAAGTAATATCACCATACCCCGGGTTAAAGAAATCCAAATTCTACTCATAGCGACAAATTTTTATATCAGATACTGGCGTCTTTTACCGGAATACTCTATATTGGCCCAAATTTATAACTGCACATGAGAAAAGTACTTTTCCTTTTGCTGCCCTGCATGGCAGCCATGACGGCCTCGGCCCAGAAACTGGGCTGCAGCACCATCGAACAGCATGCCGTCACGAAGAAAGACCTGCACAGCACCTCCTTCGATACGACCAAAAGCAGGGGCATGGCCGACAACTACTTCCTGTGGAACAACGGCTCCACCATTACCGTCAAATTCCTCACCGGCAGCCCGGCCCTCCAGCAAAAGGTGATGAACGTGGCCAAGAAATGGGAGAACTATGCCAATATCCGCTTCAACTTTGTGGCCTCCGGCCCGGCCAATATCCGGGTGCGCTTAAGCGAAGGCGAAGGGCATTATTCCTACCTCGGCACCTACTGCAACCTGATCGACCAGGAAAAACAAACCCTGGTGCTCGACACCACCGACCTGTCTACCGCGGCAGCCCTCCAGGGCACCGTGCTGCACGAGTTCGGCCACGCCCTGGGACTCCTCCACGAACACTTCAGCCCTATATCCGGCATCAAATGGAACAAGGAAAAGCTCTATGCCAGCTATCTAAAAACCCAGGGCTGGGATAAAGAGCAGGTGGACCGCCAGGTGTTCCGGACCTTTAACCGCTCGTATACCAACGGCACGGTCTACGATAAGAAGTCCGTCATGCACTACCCCATCTACTCCTGGGAAACGCTCGATGGCTACTCCGTGCCCTGGAACTATTCCCTTTCCGAGGGCGACAAGGAGCTGATCGAAGCGCTCTACCCCAAAAAAGGCAAACGCCAGAATGAAGTGACGCGGGTGGCCATCCGCAACTATACCAACCTGGAGATCCAGCGCAACGATAAAAAAGGCGGCCTCTCCCTCTTCCCGGTATTCGACCTGGTAGCCGATGGCAAAAAAGGCAAAGTGGTGCTGCTCACCGAGTTCTTTGATGCGGAGGGCTACCCCCTGGTCGACACCGACGGCTCGTACTGCTTTGGCGACCAGGTATCGGCCTTGAGAACCATAACGGCTATCCCCGGCAAGAAAGCGGCCTACAACCAGAAAAAAAAGAAGGACTTCGAGATCTTCATTCCCTACGACCAGCTGGAGCTTCCTTCGGGCAGCAAGGATATTTATATCCGCTTCCGCGCCGTCATAGAAACCGACGAGGGCGAGGTCAGGGACCTGTTTACCGGGTCGGCCAGCTCTTATTCCATCAGCAGCTAGGGCCTGCCGCTAACGCCAACAACACAGATAACCACCTTTTATGCGCTTTGTTTTCTTTTTGCTCCTGCTGGCAGGGCCCCTGTGCGGCCAGGCGCAGCAGTACCTCATTCGCCACGACCTCCATTCCAAAAAGACCCAGTACTACAGGATCCAGGATAAAGACACCGCCCGCGTGCGGCACGCCGGGCTGAAAGCCAACAGCCGCCTCCTTTTGCAGGTCGACAACTTCAACCCCTTTTACTGGGACGCGAAGGTCACGGCCATTAAAACACCGGAGCCCGAAGCCGCGGCCTTTGACGGGGCCTTCAATCCCATCAGCGTGCTGGCGGGTGGCTTCAAGGATATGCTGGGCGGCTTTCCCCTCCTCGACCTGCCGAAGTCGCGCGGAGGGGGCGACCCCAACGACCCGGCGGAACGCTTTGTGAGCACGGCGACACAATATGCCGACAACTACAACAAGCTCCAGGAGCTCAACGAAAAGTACGACCAGCTCCAGGTGGCCCGCCTCCAGCTCGGCGAGCTCAAATTCGACTTCACCAAACCGGAGGCCGAAATAAAGGCGGAAGCAAAGGCCGTGGTACAGAAGGTGCTCGGAACCGACCGGCTCGAACTGATGAACGCGATGGACATCGCCCGTAAATACGATGGGCAGCTCACCAGCTCGCTGCAGGCAGTGGGCACCCTGAACACCCAGCTGCAGCAGCAGGTCACTACCATCGATGCGGGCGAAGTATACGAGGGCACCACCTTCCGGGACATCGCCCAGAAAGCCACGGCCAGCCTGGCCAACGTGGCGCGCCTGCGCCAGCTCCGGGAAACCAACGCCCATTTCTTCCTCGACGAAGTGGCCTCCGTGGCCGCCCTCTACCGCGAGATCAGCAACGCCGACTTCCACTTTTCCTATGCCCTCAACGCCGGGCCCGGCCTGTCGGACCTCAAACTGGAGGTCTACCCCCAGGCGCCCGGCGCCCGCGATACGGTCGTCCACTACTTCAGCCTGGAGCGTAAAAATGGCCTCCGGATCCGCAACTCGGTGGGCGTCGCCTTTACCCATTTCAACGCCAACAACACCACCTACTTTATCGACGAAAACCGCACCATCCGCTCGGGGGATAAAGACCTGTTCACCCCCCTGCTCACCACGCTGATCCACTTCTACCCCGGCGGGGAGCGCACCGTCAGGCTGGGCGGCTCCTTTGGCTTCGGCCTGCCGGTGCAGGGCGAAAAGAAGGACATCAACTTCCTGCTGGGCGCCACGGCCGCCTTTGGACAGAACGAACCGATCCTGGTCAGCGCCGGCTTTAGCGGCGCCAAGGTCAATAAGCTGACGAAAGGCTACCGGGTGGGCGAAGTGACCACCGAAACCGACCCCGGTAAATTAACGGCCGCCGGCTATGATATAGGAGGCTTCCTCGCCATCACCTTCAACCTGGGCAACCTGAATGCCGGCAGGAAGTAAGGGAAGGAAAGCTGCACGCTGAAAGCTGCAAGCTACAAGCTACAAGCTGCAAGCTATACGCTGTACGCTGTACGCTGTACGTCCAGGCCACGGCATTCCTCTACGCCGGTAAACGTTAATGCTTATATGTTTATTCCATTACAATGGAGATAAACATTTGCACATTTGCACATTCGCTAATTTACAAATTGGCTCATTCCTTCACCCCTACCTTCACTCCCGGGGTCCCCGCCTCCGGTGATTAAGGTGGATGAGCGGTTTACTGGCCCCGGAGGCGTCCCCGCCGACGCTACCTGCCGCTAGTCCTGGGAGAACAGAATG
>DASWYM010000104.1:0-7513 GCA_036404975.1 Chitinophagaceae bacterium | reverse complement strand
TCAATACGGTGGGAGGTGTGCTGGCAGGGGCGGTATTGCCCTTCAGTCCTGCATTGACCTTGGAGGCAGAAGATACGATCGTGTATAAAAGGCCGGCTTACTTAAAGCCGGGTGATACCATTGGTATCACTTCTCCTGCAGGCGCTATAACAGTGGAAGAAATGCAGCCGGCCCTGGCGGTGCTGCGTAGTTGGGGTTTCCAGGTCAGGATCGGGGCGACCATCGGCAGGAAGGACTTCACCCGCGGCGGTACCGACGACGAGCGCAGGAATGACCTGCAGGCTATGCTTGATGACCCGTCCCTGAAAGCTATACTCTGTGCCAGGGGCGGCTACGGGGTGGTGCGTATTATAGATGGACTGGATTGGACAAAGTTCAAACAGAAGCCCAAGTGGGTGATCGGCTTTAGCGACATTACTATCCTGCACAACCATATCCACCGGCATTGCCAGGTGGCATCGGTACATTCCAAGATGACCAACTCCTTCCCGGACGACTGGAACACCGCCCTGCCCATACAAATCGAAACAATCCTGTCGCTGCGCGATGCCCTGCAGGGGCGAAAGATGCAGTACGCGGCCACGCCTCATCCCCAGAACCGGACTGGCACTGCCGAAGGGGTGCTGGTGGGCGGCAACCTGAAGCTGCTGGAATCCATGGCCGGCACGCCATCGGATATACAAACCGCAGGAAAGATTTTGTTTGTCGAGGATACGGGTGAATATTTGTACAGCCTGGACCGCATGTTCTGGAACCTGAAGCGCACCGGCAAGCTCGACAAGGTAGCGGGACTGATCGTAGGTGGCTTCTCTATCAAGGAGGACGACGAAGGTGAGGAGTTCGGCCGCACGCTGCAGGAGATCGTGCTGGAAAAGGTAAAAGAGTATAAGTATCCCGTGTGCTTTGACTTCCCGGTAGGACACCAGAGGGCCAACTATGCCCTTAAATGTGGGGTGGCGCACCTGCTGGCGGTCAGGGATAATGAAGTAACCCTAACGGAAAAAATATGACCATAATTCCTCCCTATCTAAAGAAAGGCGATTGCGTAGGCATCGTGGCCCCGGCAGGCTTTATGCCGACTGAAAAGATGCAAACCTGTATCGATATCCTGGAGGATTGGGGCTACAGGGTAAAGCTGGGGGCTACCACCCACAGCACTTCCAATAACTATTTCTCCGGCACCGACGACGAGCGCCTCCGCGACCTGCAGGCTATGCTGGACGACCCCGAGGTGAATGCCGTACTCTGTGCCCGGGGCGGCTACGGGGTGAGCCGCATTATTGACCGGATCAGTTTTCGCAGGTTCCGTAAGCACCCCAAGTGGATCATCGGATTTAGCGACATCAGCGTGCTGCACGCCCATCTCTACGCCAACTATAAAATAGCGTCCCTGCATGCACCCATGGCAGCGGCTTTTAACGACGGTGGCTTCCATACCCCCTACGTACAGTCGCTCAAGGCTGCCCTGGATGGCATACCTGCGTCGTATGAGTGTGCCGTGCACGAGCTGAATAACCCCGGCACGGCAACGGGTGTGCTGGTCGGCGGCAACCTCACCCTGCTTGCCCACCTGGTGGGTACCCGTTCCGATATAAAGACCAAGAACAAGATACTCTTCCTGGAAGACATCGGCGAGTACCTCTACAACGTCGACCGCATGCTGCTGCAACTCAAGCGGGCCGGTAAGCTGGACCGGCTGGCCGGGCTGGTCATCGGTGGCTTTACCGAAAATAAAGATACTGAGCGGCCCTTTGGCCAGTCGGTCTACCAGATCATTTACGACCACGTGCGCGAATATGATTACCCCGTCTGCTTCAACTTTCCCGTGAGCCATGAAAAAGAAAACTATGCCCTCAAAGTAGGAGTGGAGTACACCCTGCTGGTGCGTCACGACAAAGTGCTCCTGCACGAATAATAAAAGCCCCTTCCGGGGCTTTCGAGTAACAAAACCAAACATCGCATAGCTTATTATATTTCAGGTGATCTACACGGTTCCTTTCTCTGTCTTTGCCTGCGGCATGAAGGAGGCCAGTGCCGCCATATCCATTCCTAAACCCTGTACTATAGCTAATCCCAAACCGATATCCGCGCGGAAGAAGTGACACAACTGCCGGTTAATGATTTCTTCTCTTTTAGGGCCACTCACCCCTTTCAGTCCTTCCACCAGGTTGTTCACCAGCGCCTTGCGGTCCTTCTCGTTCAGGACCTCGCGGTAGAAGATACCCGGTTGGGTGTAGTGGTCGTTTTCGCCTTCCCCATTGCGGTCGAAGTGATCGGCTATCAAGCTATCCATTTCCATGGGTGGAGTCTTATAGGAAAGGTCGGGAATGATGTTATCAAACGAGTTCGGGAAGTAGTTGGGTGCGTCGGCACCATTGCCATCCACCCGCATGGCGCCATCGCGCTGGTAATTGTTGACGGCAAAGGGGCAGCGGTTCACCGGGAGTTGCTCGTAGTTTACCCCCAGTCGGTAGCGGTGCGCATCGGGGTAAGACAGGATGCGTCCCTGCAACATCTTATCAGGCGAGTAGGAAATGCCGTCCACCACGTGAGCCGGGGCAAAGGCCGACTGCTCCACGTCGGCAAAGTAATTGCGCGGTACCACGTTCAGTTCCAGCACGCCTACGTCAATGAGCGGGTAGTCTTTATGCGACCACACCTTGGTCAGGTCAAAGGGATTCCAGCGGTAGGTGCGGCTTTCCTCTTCGGTCATGACCTGCACTTTCAGCGCCCACCGCGGGAAGTCGCCGCGGTCGATGGCTTCCACCAGGTCACGTTGTGCCCAGTCAGGGTCTTGGCCCTTCACATGGGTCGCTTCGTCGGCCGTAAAGTTCCTGATGCCCTGCAGGGTCTTGAAGTGGAACTTCACCCAGAAGCGTTCGTTCTGGCTGTTGATGAACGAAAAGGTGTGGCTGCCGAAACCATGCATATGTCGGTAAGAGTACGGCGTGCCGCGGTCGGTAAAAAGGAACAGCACCTGGTGCAGGCTCTCGGGGTTGTGGCTCCAGAAGTCCCACATCATGGTAGGGCTCTTTGTATTGGTGCGGGGATCTCTTTTCTGGGTATGAATGAAATCGGGAAACTTCTTCGGGTCCTTGATAAAGAAGATCGGTGTGTTGTTGCCCACCAGGTCCCAGTTGCCGTCTTCGGTATAGAACTTCACCGCAAAGCCACGGGGATCCCTTTCCGTATCGGCCGAGCCCTTCTCGCCGCCCACGGTGGAGAAGCGCAGGAATACCCGGGTTTCTTTGCCCACCTCGTTAAAGAGCTTTGCCCTGGTGTATTTCGAAATATCGTTCGTTACTGTGAAAGTCCCATAAGCACCCGTACCCTTGGCATGCACCACGCGCTCGGGTATACGTTCGCGGTTGAAGTGGGCCATCTTCTCGTGGAGGATAAAATCCTGGAGCAACAGCGGGCCGCGGGGGCCTACACTCAGGCTGTCTTCGTGGTGGTAGTAGGGGATACCGGAAGCGGAGGTTAGTTTTTTTTGCTCATCCATGGCTTTGGGTTTATTGTGGTGTAAAAGTGGGCGGTTGCCGCAGATAAAGCAAATCGATTAACTTTATCCCCTCATAGTTAATATCTATCAATGACGCTCACCCAGCTGGAATATATAGTGGCGGTAGCCAACGAACAGCACTTTGCAAAAGCAGCCGCCCAGTGCTTTGTCACCCAACCCACCCTAAGCATGCAGATCCAGAAACTGGAAGAGGAGATCGGCATCAAGATCTTCGACCGCAACAAGCAGCCGGTGCTGCCCACCGAAGCCGGCATCGAGATCATTGCCCAGGCCCGCAAGGTCCTCGCCGAGCGCGATGCTTTCCAGGACGTGATCCAGGTGCAAAAGGGGGTGTTGCAGGGCCAGCTAACAATAGGGATCATTCCCACGCTGGCACCCTACCTGCTGCCGCTGTTCGTGACGGACTTCACGCGGAAGTACCCCGGCGTGAAGCTGGTGGTCAGCGAGCTCACCACTGATGCCATCATCCGCAGGCTGAAGGAGGGACGCATCGATGCAGGGCTGCTCGTCACCCCCCTTAATGAGGCGGGCATCCGCGAAGAGCCGCTTTTCTACGAAGAGTTGCTGGCCTATGTGTCGAAGAGTAATGCAGCCTACAAAAAGAATTATGTGCTGGCGAAGGACATTGATCCCAACAAGCTGTGGCTGCTCGAAGAAGGCCACTGCTTCCGATCTCAGATCGTCAACCTGTGCCAGCTGCGTAAAAGCAGCCGCGAAGGCAGTCATTTTGAATACGAGGCAGGCAGCATCGAAACCCTTCGCCGTATGGTGGATCAGGGCGATGGCATCACCATTATCCCAGAATTGGCCACCCTCGACATGCCGTCGAAGCAACAAAGCCACCTGCGCTACTTTAAGGCGCCTTCGCCCATGCGCGAGGTCAGCCTGGTCACCCATCGCAACTACGTGAAGCACCGCGTGCTTAAGGCGCTGAAGGACTCGGTCCTGGACTCAGTTCCTGATAAAATCAAAAGTAACCGCAAAAAAAATATTGTCCCCATCGGCTAACGGGCATTCTTCCCGCTCCGGCGCCTGAGTGGTTCTTTCCAAGGCTTCAAACAAAAAGAACATGCCGGGGCATGTTCTTTTTGTTTGGCAGGGAAGTATTGTTTACAGTTCGCTGTAGCGGCTATAATGGTTTTGCAGGCGGCTGGATAAGTTGGTGCCCAGCTGGCGAAGTACTTCGTTGATCACGGTGGATTCCGAAGGGGCTTTTTGCTCTTTGCTGTTCACCAGGTTCATGTCGGTATCGCTTAGGGCGCGCTCGTCGCCGTTGTAGGTGGCAAACCTGGTTTCCCACTTGTGCTCGCCTTTAACCACTTCGGTCCACACCACTTTACCCAGGGAGTCGCGGGCGGTCAGCACTACGTCACCCATAGACACCACGGTGCGCTTAGTGGTGATAATTTTGGCCTTTACGGTGCTGGTTTGCTTCACGATGGAGTCGGGCTTGTACACCGTTTCCTTGGTCACCACTTCCTTGCTCACTTCGCGGGAGGACGACTCGTCGAAAGCGCGGCCAATGTCCAGGTGGCTCAGCTGCACTTCCACGATCTCCATAGGCTTGATCTTTTTGGCCTTCAGGTCGGCCTCGGAGAAATAGCGGATGAACTGGTAGGTGGAATTATTGGCCAGCTGGCTGATGATGCGGTTCTGGAAGTTGCGCACCTCGTAGGAGTTGACATTACCGGTATACGTATTGGTGGGCAGCAGCAGCACGTCGACCACCGCGGCTTCGTAGGCGTCTTCGACCTTGTCTTTGATCACCATGCTTTCGGGGCGGTGGGTCAGCGCCTGGCGGTACTGGTTGTAGGCTTCACGGGCGCCGCGGCGGGTGCCTTCCTTCATCCTGGTGTCGCCCTTTTCTACGTGCATATCGGCAATCTTGCCTTTATAGGTCTCCAGGTAAGAGCTGTAGTCGGTAGGTTTTACGGCTTTCTCGGCCGAAGGAATGTCGCGGATGCCGCGGTACAGGTCCTGCAGGGTGCTGTACTGGTAATAGATCTGCTCGTAGCGATTTTCCGAGGAGCTGGCGGCCAGGATGCGGATCTCGTCCTGGTGCCGGGTTACCGCGTAGGCGTAAGCTTTTTTCAGCACGTCCTGGGCATCGTAGTCATAAGGATCTTTCTGCAGTTTTTTGAGGCTGCGGCTGATGGCGCCCTGGTAGTCGCCGCTTTCATAAGCTTTGCTGGCCGACTTGCAACCGACCAATACGAGAAGGGCTAAAAGGGGCAATAAGTAGATTTTGTTCATAGTTCTGGCTTTATCTATTAAAAGGGAAAAATACCCAAAAGGTTACACGGGGTTGTTTGATTTAGGGGGATGTTAACAGTCCGGGGCAGTAGAAATAGATAAAAAAGGTGGGCAGGTTGTTTCATGAGTTTTGGATTTAGGGGGCTAAGCTAATGATTCAATGCTACAAATTCAAGCTTCTCCGGCTATTTCATGATCTTTCCAGAGGATCAAGGGGTCTTTTTGAAACGTCTTCAACACTCTAATAAGTGTTTTTTCATCCAGGGCGCCTTCATAGATGACCAGTATCCGACCAGTATCAAACCAGTATCTGACCAGTATATAACCAGTATCTACATAGATACTGATGGAATACTGGTCAGATACCCGTCAAATAGGGAGTTTGGACTGGTTGTCTATGCATGGGAGAAAAAGAATCAGAAAGGAAGCAAGGGATGGGAGTGGAGGGCCCTAAAAAGAACTTTCCCTCCCGGGCGCCCGATTGCAGGCGCCGGAGAGAGAAAGATGATGAGGGGTAGAAAAAGGAGGCGGCTCCTTATTCCCCGATTCGTTTCAGCCGCAGGTTAGTCACCGGGGCCACAATGAGCGGGAATTTCTCCACCGTCACGGTGCTGGCGTCGAGTCCAAAGCCGCGTTCCTCGGAGAGGGACACTTCTTTGAGCCAGAAGTGGAACTTCATGATCATGCGTTCCATGATCGGCAGCTCGTTGTCCTGGCTGAGGTATTTTTCCATCACGATAAAGGAGAAATCGCCCACCACGTTGCTGCGCTCCAGGCTTTCGTAGCGCGAGGTGACGTTTACTTCCTTATTGGCCACCAGGTCTTCTACCACCTTGCGGAACAGGAGGTTGATGCGGGGTTCGACCCGGAAGCCGAGTCGGAACTCTACCCGTATGATATCATTGGGAATAATGTGGTCCACCTTGTACTCCATAGTATAGGGGTCGTCGAGGGTGTCCACATGGATAAACCAGTAGATATCGGCGCGCTTGGGTTTGCGGTTCAGGATGGAGTAGATGATCTTGTGCTCGATCTCCTTGGGGTTGTCGGCCGAGGTGAGGTACACCAGGTGGGTGGCGTACTTGGGTACCGAGCGGTCGTTGCTCAGTTCCTGGATCTTGGGGATATAGTGGTCCAGCCGTACAAACTCGACGTAGCGGTTCTTGATCTTGCGGGCCCGGTGCCAGATGTACATCACCAGAAACATGAGGCCGGCAATCAGCAGGGTGATATAACCACCGTGGAGGAATTTCTGCAGCAGGGCCATCAGGAAGGTAGTTTCGATGATAACGTAGGCGCCCAGGAAAATCCAGATATAGACCGGCTTGACCCGGCGCAGGATCATGAAGTTCGAAAACAGGATGGTGGTCATCAGCATGGTGATAATGATGGCCAGGCCGTAGGCCGCTTCCATACGTTCCGAATCGCGGAAGTAAAGCACCACGCCCACGCAGCCGAGATACATCATCAGGTTCAGCGATGGTATAAAGAGCTGGCCACGGGCTTCGGAGGGGTAGCGGATCTTCAGTTTGGGCCACAGGTTGAGGCGCATGGCTTCCGAAATGAGGGTAAACGACCCTGAGATCATGGCCTGGCTGGCGATGATGGCGGCGGCCGTGGCAATGATCACCCCCGGGATAATAAACCACTGGGGCATCAGGTCGTAAAAGGCGTTGATGCCCATCTGGGCCTTTACCTCCGAGGTAATGGTCGTTCCTCGGTGGTGGGCCAGAAAAG
>DASWYM010000103.1:0-6699 GCA_036404975.1 Chitinophagaceae bacterium | reverse complement strand
AGCCATTTTTATCGAACCAGTCTTGTGCTTTTTGAGAGGACCAACGATATGCCAATTCAGGATCTGTTTGCGTCATAGGTGTCGCAGATACGGGTATCATAAAATAGGATTATGTGGGGTGAAAGGTGGTGTTTTAATAGTTTGAATTATGACCCAAAATAATATCAAAAGTGAAAACCGCACAACCTTATTTCGTGTTAAAATCCCTTTTTATCGGTGAAGGCGGATTTTTCCCGGATAAAGCCTATTCCGTGCTATTTTTATAGCTAATAACCCCCTACTTCAGTATGGGTATTGAAATCTTAAAGAACTTTAAAATTGCCATATGCAAAGTCCCTTAGTGCAAAAGTTAGTTAGCAGTTACCAGGAGTTGTTTGGAGCTAAACCTTTGGTGGTCCGCTCCCCCGGACGGGTGAATATCATTGGCGAGCACACCGATTACAACGAAGGCTTCGTACTACCGGCCGCCATAGACAAGGCCGTATATGTGGCGGTAGATAAGAGAAGCGACGACCAGATCATTCTTCATTCCATAGACTTTAAGGATAAATTCGAAGGCCGGATATCAGAAGTAAAGCGTTCCGATAAACACTGGGCTAATTATATTTTAGGGGTGGCTGCCCAGTTGCTAAAAAGAGGCCATACTCTGGGTGGCTTCAACCTGGTGATTGATGGTGATGTCCCCCTGGGGGCAGGGCTGTCCTCTTCCGCCGCGGTAGAGTGCTCTACAGTCTTTGCCCTCAACGAACTCTTTGGCCTCGGCATTTCCCGCCTGGAGATGACCAGTATTGCCCAGAAGGCGGAGCACGAGTTTGCCGGGGTAATGTGCGGGATCATGGACCAGTTTGCCAGCATGTTCGGAAAAAAAGACCATGTGATCAGGCTGGATTGCCGCTCACTGGAGTATGAATATGAGCCCTTAAAGCTGGAAGGCTTCAAGATCCTCCTGTTAAATACCAATGTAAAGCACTCCCTGGCCTCCTCGGAGTATAACACCCGCCGCCAGCAGTGCGAGGAAGGCGTTGCCCTGGTTCAAAAGCACCATCCCGAAGTCAGAAGCCTCAGGGACGTTAGCCTCCACATGCTGGAGCAGTACGTGAAAGGCAATAACGTCATCTACCATCGCTGTAAATACGTGGTGGAAGAAAACCTGCGCTTGCTGGAGGGTTGCGAAGACCTGAAACGCGGAGATATTGCTGCCCTGGGCCAGAAGATGTTCCGCACCCATGATGGTCTGAGCAAGGAGTACGAAGTTAGCTGCCCCGAACTGGATTTCCTGGTGAACTCCGTCCGCAACAACCCCGATGTACTGGGCGCCCGGATGATGGGCGGAGGCTTTGGCGGCTGCACCATCAACTTAGTGAGGGAAACAGCCATTGACAGCCTTGTAGCCGAACTCAGTAAGTTATACCCTGAAAAGATGGGCAAAGAGCTCACGCCCTACATTGCCCAGATAGAAGAAGGAACTTCGGTGCTCGGCCTTTAGGCGTGCACCCGGAAGATGGTCTGGCTCCTGAAGCGATCACCCGGCCTAAGCACCGTAGAAGGAAACTTGGGCTGGTTGGGCGAGTCAGGATAATGCTGGGTCTCCAGGCAGAAAGCTGCCCGCTTTTCATCCCGGTAACCATACTTGATTTGGTGTTGAGCCTTCATGAAATTTCCGGTATATAACTGGATTCCCGGCTCGGTGGTCAATACCTCCAGCACAATACCACTCTTATCCCCTACAGCCCTGGCCGCCAACTGCAGTTGGTCGCCCTCTTTGCGGTTCAGTACGTAGTTGTGATCATAGCCGGATCCGTTCTTTAACTGTCCGTGCTCTTCCTCAATACGGGAGCCTATAGGAGCAGGCGTTCTAAAGTCAAAAGGAGTGCCTTCCACCGGGGCAAGCTCCCCTGAGGGAATGGAGCTTTCATCAATAGGAGTGTATCGATCGGCATGGATCATAAGCTGGTGATCCAATATGGTACCACTGCCCTGCCCGTTCAGGTTGAAATAAGCATGGTTGGTTATATTGAACACGGTGGCTTTGTCGGTAGTGGCTTCAAAATCCATAATAAGGTCATTACCCGAAAGGGAATACTTTACAGTCACGTCCAGATTGCCTGGATAGCCCTCCTCTCCGTTTGGTGAAAAGTACTTCAGCGTCAGGCTGTTGGCAGAGGAATCCACTACATCCCAGACCACATCCTGGTATCCTTTTTTACCACCGTGCAGATGATTGGGTGCATTGTTGGTAGCCAGTACATATTCTTTTCCCTCCAGGGTAAATCTACCTTTAGCGATCCTATTGGCGTACCTTCCTACGATGGCCCCATAATAGCGCTCCTCGGCTCCCAGGTAACCCTCCAGGCTGTCAAACCCCACTACGATATCAGTCTTCCGTCCTTCTTTATCGGGAAGGATATAGCTGACGATCCGTGCACCGTAATTAGTAATGGCTACTTCGGTCTGACCATTGGATAAAATAAAGAGGTCGACTTTCTTTCCTTCAATGGTAGACTGGAAGCTTTCCTTATGGGGGACCGCTATAGCGGCAGCATTATCTTGTTTCATAAGCAGGCCGAATTTAGTAAAAGGTTTTCACCATTCGACAAATTGTCTTTTTTCATCGAAGTAACGCTTCAGGGCATTATCCAGGCTAGGCATCAGGATACCCTTCTCACTACCCAACACGCTAAACATGGGTCGCCGGGCCGGCAAGGCCATCTGGGCCAGGGGTATGGATTGGATAAAGGCAGGATCATTGCCGAACTGCTTTGCCGTTTCATAAGCCAGGTCCGACCAGGTAGTAGCGCCGCTGTTTGCGAGGTGCCAAATCCCGCTCTCATCGTCAATCATAAGATCAAGGGAAACGTTTACCAGGTCGGGCACAAAAGTGGGTGAGACATATACGTCGTTAGCCACCGGCACCGGCTGCAGGTTGTTTAGGGTGCTGGCTACCCAGTACACAAAGTTGTACTTGTCCCAGGGACCAAAAAAAGCACTAGTACGGATTACCAGCGCGTGGCTATTGACCTGAAGCACCTGCTTTTCGCTTTCTGCTTTGCTTTTGCCATAAATGTTCAGGGGCGCCGTCGTATCGCTTTCCACGTAGGGCTCTCCTTTCAGTCCATCGAAAACCAGGTCGCTGGAGAAAGTAATTAACTTAATCCCGTGCTGTGCACAACTCTGTGCCAGGTGCAGAGGACCGCTTAGATTCTCACGATAACATCGCTCTACCTCTCTTTCCGCATCATCAACCCGGACATAACCAGCGGCATTAATGATTCCCCAGGGCCTATAGTGCTCTATAGATTTCTCTATAGATTTCGGATCGCCAATGTCACAGTCGGCTCGGCTCAGGAGCTTATATTCCAATGCACGTTGTTCACACACCCGCGCAAAGGCTTTTCCCAGTGTTCCGTTCTTACCGATGATCAGCACTGGCTTTACGCGGGTCTTTGTGGCGTCCAATATCTGGATTTTCGATACCATGGGCTCATGCAGGTAGCGGCCTTCGCGTAGCCACCAGCCATTGGTCTCTGCCAGGTGATGCGTATAATCCGTTATGGTGCTGATGTTATTGATAAAGTCAGCCAATGCCGTCGGGCGGGGATATCCACCCCGCAGGTCATATACCCCCGGTTCGTAATCCCCTTTAGGAACAGTCAGCAGACGGTTCCAGCCCCAGGAGCCCATCATCGCCCAGGCGGTAACGGCCTTTATGTCAATTCCTTCGCATATAAGGTCTTTACATGACTTCCAGACGTATTTAAACCAGCGCAGTTGCTCTTCGCGGTGACAGTGAAGGTGAACTTCTGTTACGGCTAAAGGGGCCTTATAGCGCTCCCAGGCTTCTTTTAAAAGCACCTTGATCCCGATCTCTTCATCCAACTCTACACGTACGGCTTCGACGTCTGCATAAGAATGCTTCCGGTTGCCACCGTATGTGTGCTTAGGGTAAAGTTGTTTTTTCTCATCCAGGAAACGTTCAGAAGTCACATAGTGGTTAAAGCCGAAAATATCAGGGGTGCAGGGGTTTTCCTTAAAGAAAAGCAGGGATTCATCCGGTATATTAAACCGCTTGAAATACTTCCACAGCTTGTGCTTCTCGTCTACCCTGCCGGTAAGAAAGTCATAGGTCAGCCAACGGCGCTCATTTTCAAATCGTGCCTGGTAGCGTAAAAGTGGAGTGCTGTAGGTCTTGCCGAGGTCTTCGGTCTGTACCAGCCTGGCCTGCGGGTTGATCTCCCGGATGGCCTGCATCGACAGCACAATGCCTTTTAGCTGGTTCAGGAGCATCGGGATAAAGCTCCTGTCATTGCCCTTGTGGGGATACCAAATCTTGTACAGCCCGCTGAAGCGTGCTGTCGTCAATGGCTCGTTCACCGGGGTATAGTATTGTATCCAGGGAAACTGACGGGCTACCTTGCGGGCATAATCCGCCAGAAGGTAAGGGAATTGCTCATCCGCCAGATGGGTAAATGCCGGACCGCTACCATGATGTACCAGCCCGGCAATGACATCGATACTTTTTTCCCTGAAATGGAGCAATTGCTTTTCAGTCCACGACCAGTCAATAACCTCTCCCCTTACCGGCTCGTGCTTTTCCCATAATATGGGAAAGCGCAACTTTTTAATTCCCAGGTCACTGATCGCTGCCAGTGGCGGGTGGTTATAAAAGTCGGAATACTCGAGCTGATCAAAGAAATCATCACCTACCCTATTAATGGTACATTCAATGCCGCCCCATACTTCAGGATTGTACTGTTTTGGATTCGTGGCCGTTGACATATGTTTCAGCTTGTCCTTGAATGATCTTTCTAAACGTAGTTAATGCCTGCGCCACCACCTGATCCATGTTATAATACTTGTAGGTTGCTAACCTTCCCACGAAATATGTATTGGTCATCGTCGCTGCCAATTGCTGGTATTTTTTATATATCTCAGCATTTTCCGGACGGGGTACCGGATAATATGGATCGCCTTCTGCACGTGGAAACTCGTAAACAATAGCTGTCTTCGGATGATGCTGCCCCGTCAAATACTTGAAGTCAGTGATCCTCGTAAATAATTGCTCGTTTGGATAGTTAACGGTTCCTGTAGGCTGGAAGACTTCCTTGTCAATAGTTTCAAACTTGAACTCCAGGGACCGGTAGGGTAACTTTCCATAACAGTAATCAAAATAGGCATCGATAGGACCGGTATAAATGAGTTGCTTGTGGGGTATAATATCAATCACCTCCTTATAGTCCGTATTCAGCATAACCTTGATGTTGGGATGACGGAGCATTTTCTGGAACATCGCAGTATAACCATGCAGCGGCATGGCTTGGTAGGTATCCGTAAAATACCGGTCATCTTTATTAGTGCGGGTAGGCACCCTGGCCGTTACGCTGGCGTCCAGCTCCGAAGGATCGAGGTCCCACTGTTTACGGGTATAGCCCCTGAAAAACTTTTCATACAGTTCCCTGCCTACCTTACTGACCACGACATCTTCCGAAGTCTTTACCTGCGGGACTTTCTCTGCTTTCGAAGCAAAGAACTCTTCCACCTGCGAGCTGTTCAAATTCAGTCCATATAGTTGGTTGATCGTCGTCAGGTTAATGGGAATGGGAACCAATTGTCCATCAACACTGGCCAGTACGCGGTGCTCGTAAGGGCGCCACTCGGTAAACTGGCCCAGGTATTCAAAGACTTCCTTGCTGTTTGTATGAAAGATGTGTGGCCCGTATTTATGAATCAATATGCCATCTTCATTGTAATAATCATAGGCATTACCGGCGATGTGATCGCGCTTATCAATGATCAGCACTTTCTTTCCTGCTTCAGAGCCCAGTCGCTCTGCAAGCACACTTCCGGCAAAACCGGCTCCTACTATCAGGTAATCAAACATATAATTGTTCCTTTGGCACCGCTTGGCCGATTGTTGGTTGAGAAGTCAATTTGTTTTCTATGTGCCTTGCCATCTGGCTCCAGGTTCTATCCCATGAGTTACCTGCCAGGAAGGCATCCACTTTATTAAGCCACGCTTTTTGCTGCTTCTTCTTTAGGATGGCTTCACCATGCCTGATAAATTCTTCGGCAGTAGAAGCAATGTGCACCAGCTTGTTCTCTCCATAGGGAGACACCACATCTCTTATTGGAGTGGAAATTACCGGCTTGCCTGCGGCTAAATACTCGGGCGTCTTAGTAGGACTGATATATCGAGTAGATTCGTTCATAGCAAATGGAATGACCGCCACATCCCAACCGGCTAAATATTGCGGCAACTCTTTATAGGTCTTTCCGCCAAGGTAGTGAATGTTAGCATATTGGGGAAGTGTAGCGGGATCGATCTTTACTACGGGACCAATCAATACAAACTGCCAGTTGGGCCGGGCCTTCGCCACCTGCTCGATCAGATCTATATCAAAACGCTCATCCAGTACACCGAAAAAACCAAAGCGAGGATGCGGTATGGGCGCCTGGTCGGCCGGATCTTCACTTATAGTGCGCGCTATGGCAAAATGTTCTTTTTCGATACTACTTGGAAAAGGATAAATATTGTGATGCTTGTCTTTCTTTGCCTCGTAAATGCTGTACCCACCGGTAAACACAACGTCGGCCTTTTGCATAACCATCTTTTCGTTCTCCGTTAGCGCCGGTGGTGCAAACTTAAAGGCAGACAGTTCGTCCATACAATCATACACTACCATTTTCGGGGCCAGGTGATCA
>DASWYM010000102.1:0-1560 GCA_036404975.1 Chitinophagaceae bacterium | reverse complement strand
GGCCTCAAAACCTTTATCATCATGGAGGTGGTTCACCCCGTGGAATAACTTTTGAATCATAAAAGCCACTTGCTGTATGAAACCAATCATTATATTGCTGGTTCTGCTCGGGCTGGCTGCCCTTATGTGGGTGGAGTATGCCCCTGTCAGGAGCCGCAAAAGAAAACGGGCGGCACTGACTGCGGCCCTTGATCGCCTCGTGTTGGGGCATAAGCTTTCCCTGGAATATTCCGATGCCTTTGGGGAGCGGGTCATTGCTTTGGACCGCCTGAACCGGAAACTATTATGGGTGGATCACCATAGTCGTGAGCAGCAGGAATACTGTATCCCCCTGCTTCAGGTCGGCCACAGCCGTATTGTACAGGAGCATGAGAAAGGCGCCATTACCCGGCTCTTCCTGGAACTCACACCCAAAGGCGAAGGAATTCCTTTTCGGTTATGCTTCTTTGATAGTGCCATCAACCTGCAAACCGGGCTGCCGGCTGCGGCCCGCCGGGCACGGCACTGGAAAACGAGAGTGGAACTCTACCGGCATCCCGGTCAGATCAATTCCGAACTGGAATACGTATTGTAAAGCAAATGGGCCCACGCGGGCCCTTTTGTTATGCCGCCCGCTTTGGCCACAACCGAAGCGGGCGGTATGGTAGCAGGGAGTGGCCGTTCCAGCGCTCCGCATAGGGCGATACAGAGCGCTTGTCTTATACGGTTGGCGCTGTGGCCGGTTGTGCCGCCGGTGCTTCCGTGCGCGCCTGTTCTTGCCCCTGGCCTTTGGGTGGGCGGTGGTAGTCGTAGTTCACCATCCACTGGATACCAAACCGGTCGGTCAGCATTCCAAAATAGGCGCCCCAGGGGGCGTCGTTCAGCGGCATCGTTACCCGTCCGCCCTCAGCCAGCGCCTGGTGCAGGCGGGTGGCTTCTTCTTTGCTGTCGGCATCAAGGGAAAGGGAAACGTTGGTGCCGACCTGAAGGTCCTGGCCCATGGACTCCACCACGTCAGTCGCCATCAGGATGTTGCCCTTGCCGATGGGCAAGGCAATGTGCATGATCTTATCCTGGTCAGCGGCCGTCATCTGGTTGCAGAACGGCGTGTCCCTGAAGCGTTGCAGGGCCGAAAACTCCCCGCCAAAGACGGATTTGTAAAAGGTGAAGGCTTCTTCTGTGTTGCCTCTAAAGTTCAGATAAGGATTCAGCGTTGCCATTGTTTAAAGTTTGAGTAGTTAGGTAATAGCAGGTGTCCAAGGCGGCTTGTCAAGGTGTGGGGTTGCTTAAAGCATGTGCTCATCCCGCAGCAAGCCGGTTTTCGCCACTGCGCGCTTGAAGATGACGCTTTTGGAACAGCCATCCGTCTATCGAATACCGGCCACTGCCCAGCACAAAGACTATAACCGACAGCAGCAAAAACACAAAGGCCAGGGCCTTTACATCAAAAGGATCGTTGGCGTGCGCCACAAAAAAAGCCACTGCCATGGTGATAAAGATGGGGATCACCGTCAGACGCGTAAGCAGGCCGATCAGTACGAGGAACCCACAAACGAGTTCGGCAAAGATGACCAGGTTAAA
>DASWYM010000101.1:0-8276 GCA_036404975.1 Chitinophagaceae bacterium | reverse complement strand
CCTACGAGCAAAGTGCCGGCAAGCCCCTGGCTGAACGCCTGGTGATGGCCCTGGAAGCCGCGCAGGCTGCCGGTGGGGACATCAGGGGTCAGCAGTCGGCAGTCCTTTTGGTGGTACCTGGTAAATCGGCAGGAAGGCCATGGGAGGAACGCACGGTAGACCTGAGGGTGGATGACCACCTCACTCCGGTTAAAGAGCTGCACCGACTTTATAAAGTACACGTAGCCTACCAGCATATGAACAATGGCGACCTGGCTGTTGAGAAAGGTGATATGACCGGGGCCATGAAGGAGTATAATGCTGCTATGAAGATGTTTCCCTCGAACCTGGAGATGCAGTACTGGACGGCTATTACCCTGGCGAACAATAAACAGTTGGACAAAGCGGTGCCCCTATTGAAAAAGGTTTTTGCCCAGGATCGTAACTGGAAAGAATTAACCCGCCGACTGCCGTCGGTCAACCTCCTGACGGTCAGCGACAAAGAGCTCCAGCTGATCCTGGCGCTCTGAACAGAGCCTTAACAAAACTTTAGTCGAAGAAAAAGCCCTTTCCACCGATGAGCGGTGCTTTCCATAAGGGCGTTTTGATAAATTTGTCCTCCCTGATATAGGAAAGACCTTGTGTAAATATCCAATAGAATGAGAAAGTACTTTACTGAAAAAAACGCTCTTACTGTGATGGTGGGACTCTTTTCTTTCGTAATGATGATCCTTGCCTTTGCCAAAAAAGAATCCATGTGGGAAGCTGTAGCCTTTGCGTTGGCTTTCAGCCTCTCCGTTGAAGTAATCTGTCACAGAGCCAGGGAGCAGAAATAAGCGTCCCTGATCTTAAAGCTGGAAGCTTTGCTTCTCCAGGTAAAAACTCCCTTTAGGATTTCCTTCCGATTCCCAGACACCGTCAACAAAGTTCTTATTCTTGTTGATGTTGCCGTACATATATACCTGGTTGATCTTTTCCTGGTCTTTGTAGCTGATGACAATGGCTGTATCCCCCATCAATACATAGGTACCGGTAATCTTGTTCTTGGGCTGCTCGCCTTCGTAAAACTCCATAGTGTTGTCGGACTTCAGGGTAACCACTACTTTTTCAATATTGCGTGATGTACCATAGGCGCCTTGCCAGATCCCCTGGATCATTTCTTCGCCGGCTGTCTTTTTATCTTCGCTCTTAAAGCCAAACATTGCGGTGCCTGCCAACAGGCCAATCAGAATTGTTTTCATAACCTCATTCCTTTAGTTCACACCTTAATTAAAATAAATATGGTGCCGAAAAAATGGGGAATGATACCGTGCCGGACAAAAACCAGCCTGAAGCGGTGACAGACGCCTATCGCAAAGCCTCAAATCCATACCTGACGGTGCTCCAGAACTCGTCCAGGGCAATGATGCGGGGCTTAAAGAAGGAAATAAGCCGGGGCCAGTCCTCCTTTTTAAAGATATTTACCCCGGAAAGCTCAGTATAGATGCGGCTGATGGTCTTACCATGCTCATCCGTAGTGTGCAACTGCCAGTTCCACTCCTCCCCGACGGTGCTTTGCAGAATGGCTTTAAGTTGCGTAAACTGTTCGAAATAAAGTTGTTGGATACCAGGGTCAGAATGGGTGATCTCGATAGCTATGCTGGCATTTTTATTATCTGCGTGCATACGGAAAAAAACATTTTTTACCCCGGTTTTATAGTTCAGCCAAGCTACTTTATCCCCTTCTGCCGATGGAATGGGGAGCATGTATTGCCCAAATGTGGTCCAGAATTCCTGGCGCAACCTTGAAGATTCCTGCCGCGTGTACATAGCCTCAAAAATAAAACGGGGAAGCCATCCGGCTATAATGATTATTTCTTTGGACGTTTGGAAAAGGGTTGTTCAGTAATAACGCCAATACGAGGATCCCCGTCTACAAGCGCAATTTGAGGCGCTCTCCCGCAGGAAACGCCTATCCGAACAGCAATTAATCTGGCACACATTTCTAATTGCATGTACTGTTCACTAAAAATTACAAATATGGAATCGGTGATGAAATGGTTAGGTGTAAGCGAAACAGAATCCTTTGAGCAGTTCCGGCTGAATACATCCCTACTGCTCGTGCTGTTCTTTCTTGTGTTTGGAACAGCCAGTATGTTCTTGCTGCTGAATAGCGCAGCTTAATCTTTAAAGCTAAACTAATTATAGTTAAGCCCTGCCTTGTGCAGGGCTTTTATGTATCAGGACTTCAAAACTCTACCGCTTTCTTTTCAGGAACAGGAAAGTAAGGAGTAGTACGACAATAACCAGGACGAGTAAAAGGATATCACCAGTGCTTGAGATCTGCAACAGATACATAAGGACAAATTTTCACGAAAATAACAGCTAGCCCGATACAATACTCAAGAACAGCAGGCCTCTTTTGGAAACTCCACAGTTGCAGAGACCTGTTTTTATCCCTCTTCGGCATATGAATGTTGCCTCTCTTCCACATTCGAACTTTGTCATAACCGATTTAAGGCCTTTGTAAGAAAGGATTTCTTATGGCACAGTTTTGAGACATATAAAATAAACACACAGTTATAAATAAACACACAGTTATGAAAACGATATTGGAGCGTATGGGTGTGATCAGGGAGGAAAGCAATGACGACTTTAACCTGGGTGCCGCTATCGTCATGATCATGTTGTTCCTGACTTTTATCGGTACCAGCTTTTACATACTTGTATCCAGCTACCTGGGTATTTCTTAATGATTCAGCACCCTTGGCAAACGAATAAGGTAAGTGCCTAAAACGTACCCCTGCCCGTTTGTAACCTACCTAACGAAAAGCAAGCTTCGCCCGTCGAAGCTTTTTTATTTCCAGGAACACGTTAACTGCCTGAAGTCGATTTACATAAGGAAGCGAATAACTGTATTACGCAATTTCACCAACCACGCAATCAACTCCCTAATCGGTACTATTTTTACACCATGAGTTCTGACTTAATTATTGCCCAGGCCAACAGGGAGGATGTTCACGCCCTGAACCAGCTGGTCAACAGTGCCTATCGCGGCGACTCCTCGCGAAAAGGCTGGACCACGGAAGCAGACCTGCTGGACGGTATCCGAACGGATCCCGAGGCGCTGGAAGACATGATGGAGCAGCCGGGTGCTGTTATTTTAAAGTGTACCGACAGCGATGGCATCCTGCGGGGCTGTGTGTTTTTAAAGAAAATGGAGGCCCAGCTCTACCTGGGGATGCTCACCGTGTCGCCGGAGTTGCAAGGAGGCGGCATCGGCAAGAAGTTATTGGGAGCCTCGGAGGCCTACGCCCGTGAACAAGGCTGCACTAAGATTGTTATGACGGTAATTTCGGTGCGCAGCGAGCTAATAGCCTGGTATGAGCGTAAAGGCTTTCGCACTACGGGCGAAATGAGCCCTTTCCCCAAGGACCCCCGGTTTGGGATTCCAAAGCAGGAATTGGAGTTTGTGGTGATGGAAAAGGAAGTGCGTTAGAGGAGGGAATAGGAATTAGGGATTAGGAATTAGGAAAGACAGAACACGGAGCCGTTTCTCGTTTCTGGTTTCTCGATGTGCTTCTCTCTGCTGGAAGCTAACAGCTAAAAGCTAGCAGCTTCTCCCTCATAGACCCTAAATAGGAAAAAATAGGAAAGATAGACCCACATAGTCCCGGGTTACTTCGCCAGGTGGAAAGAGTTGGAGAACTTTGTAAAGGTGAGTTAAGTGTTGGTTGCAGCTGCAGGCGGACACTACAGAGGAACAGTTGGGGTTTTGTTTTTGGTATTAAGAAGATTAGAAACATGGTAAAGGCATATAACTTTTTAGGCAGTTGGCAGTTGTTTCCCGAAAAAGGGACATATGAATGGGGAGAGCGCCCCAAAAGCGGCATTTACAAGATAGAAGCGCCGGAAGGGAAAAAAGAGCTTACCATTAACCACAGTTGGGTAACTATAGAAAACCAGGGCTATGCAGCCCAATACCGGGTGGTCAGCGATGGTGGCCTGCACGAGTTTGAAGATCCCCTGCTGGCCGATGAAGTACAGGTGTCGTTTGTGGACAGCATCAACTTTGAGCTGCATTTCTATAAAAGCCGGCAGGTAATCCTGCACGTAGTGCACGAGATCATGCCCAATGGTTATCTGAAAGTGTCGCAACAGGGCTTCCGGACCGATGGCAGTTCCTACACCAACTCGGAGTTCTACCACCGGCAGATGAGTGTACTCCCCTACTCCGCTTCCGTGTCGGGTGCCCTGGTAAAACCCACCGAAGAAGGGGTGATCCGCCACAAGGCCCTGACGGCTATGGAAGAGCAGACCAATATGCAGTTGGAGCAAATCCGCAAGCAAATAGAACTCCTGGCGTTGCAGGCCCAGGAGATCCATAAGCGTAAGGAACTGTCGATGCTGATCTACAATGCGAAGCTGTCGTTCAAGCCGGAAATCGGGCAGGTATATTACCTGTACGAGAAGAACGACGGGAACCATATCATCTCGCTCATTTCACCAAAGGAATGGGGCCCTTCTATGCCGTATAAACGCTATGTAGCGGCAGTGCAGTTGCTGGCCGACCACACATGGAAAGAATTGTGACCAGAGGCCTTAGTCCTCCACTACCCTTCTGCGGCCAATCAGCAGGTAGATGAGCAGCCCCAATACGGGGAACGAAAGGATTACAATGATCCAAAAGATCTTAGTGATCAGGGGCATTTCCCTGCGCCGGACAATGTTGACAAATACGGCTATCAATATGACCAGCCAGATGAGTCCTAAGACCAGGATTATCCAGAAAATGTCAGATGCTGTATCCATGGCGTTTATTTTTAAAGAAGACTGTTAATTTTGAACCATGCAAACAAAGCTTTCCGTCAATATCAACAAAATAGCGACCCTGCGCAACAGCCGTGGCGGCAACAACCCTGATGTAGTTAAGGCCGCTGTTGATGCCGAGCGCTTTGGTGCCGACGGGGTAACGGTACACCCCCGGCCCGATGAACGGCATATCCGCTACAGCGATGTGAGAGCCATCAAAGGCATCATTACCTCCGAATTCAACATCGAAGGTAACTCAAGAGAGCAGAAGTTTGTAGACCTGGTGCTGGAAGTTAAGCCTGACCAGGTGACCCTGGTGCCGGATGAACTGGGGCAACTGACCTCGGATCATGGCTGGGACACTATCAAAAACAAAGACTATTTAAAAGAGATCATTGGTGTCTTCAAGAGTGCCGGTATTCGTGTATCGATCTTCGTAGACCCGGATACACGGATGGTGGAAGGAGCCGCAGAAACCGGCACTGACCGTATTGAACTGTATACGGAAGGCTATGCCCGCCATTTCGAAGCAGGCCAAAGGGAAGCTGCCGTAGCTCCTTACGTGGCGGCTGCCCAAAGAGCCAGAGAACTAGGCCTGGGAATCAACGCCGGTCATGATCTGGACCTGCACAACCTGAAGTTCCTGAAGCAGCATATTCCCTGGCTGGACGAGGTAAGTATTGGACATGCTTTGATATGCGATGCGCTTTACCTTGGCTTCGAGAACACTATTCAATTGTATAAGAGGCAGTTACAGTAAACGGAATTGCATCGCATAATACTTATAGGAGGGTAATGTTGAAGACTTGAAACAGGTAGCTAGTCCCGTGAGACACATATATTCACAATGTGCATATCATATATGGTAAAATCTTAATCAGGAATTTGGAAGTATAGAAAAACTGCTTTAGCTTAGCAATACCATACGATCCTTCCGTCGAATTACCACCTATAATCTCCCTACAGACCAAATCACTCCCCTACAGGAAACTGGATTCTCAACCCCATGTAAATACGTTCCCGCTAATCGTGTTAAATACCGTGCGCCATTAACGATACAAAGACCACGGTATGATATATTCCTTTCCAGCACTTCCCAACCCGGAGGTTGCTCTCCTGTACTGCTATCATGCGGCAAACTCGCCGCCTTAGTCTTCCAGCCTTTTTATTGGCCATTACCTATGAATCCATAGATCCTCTATTTGATTGGAGCCACTATTCCATCATTTAAACAAATCACGGTATGAGAACTTTTACCACGGTATGTTGCCACGGTTTTGACAGGTGGCGCAAGGAGTTCGCGTGTATGACACTACTCCTTTTACTTCTGGCTAGTTCACTTCTTTCAACGTCTACATATGCCCAGGGCGACCAGCGGGCGGCTTCTATTGATCAATGGCGTTCTATCTCTCAGGTTTGGTCAGGAGGTAATATCAACAGCTCTAACTCCGATTACATGGAGGGGGAATCAGTTCCCTACAGGGCAGTCCTCACGGGCTTGCAACCAAACACTTCCACACAAATTGTGATCAGTTTCCAGATCACGAAGGGTAATGACGTTAGGCATGCTATAGACTATGTCACCAGTTTTGACAGGTCAAAGCATTTAAGTGATGCCACAGTTCTGAGTGGAACAGGCTTAACAAACACTTATGAGGATACTTACCCCTTACCGCAACCATCAACAGGAGGGTCTATTCTGGTATCCGTCCCCTATGACGGAGCTCCGGGATCCGTTCCACAACTGCAACCTTACACCAGTGCTTCGCTCCTTGCAGCAGAGGAAAAACAAATAACAATCTGGGGTGGACAAGGTGCCGCAATTACAGGAGCGGCCTATTACACCGCAAATGGTTATGCAGGTGAGGGAGATGTAACAGCAGCAGATGAAGATGCTTATATAATTATTACTCTAAATCCTGGCGCTTCTACAACGGCCGTCCTGGCTTGGGGTGGCCACATTGCCAGCCGCACCGAATGGGGCTTTTCACCAACAGGTGTTCCCCGTTCCGCTACAGGCATCAGCGGCTCCCCTTATCATATGCGCCTTGAATTCTGGGAAATGCCTTATAAGCAAATCGGACAGCAGGACGCGTCCATGCAATTGGATTTCATTCCACCTCCCTGCAATATCCAGGCTACTGTTGCCGGTTCTGCCACCACTGTTAGCAATGGCCAAGCATTCCAATGTACAGCACCTGATATTACGATCACGAATATGAACGCCGGATTCTCACAGATCTGGACGGTTACCGGTCCGGCTACTATAAATGGTACCGGAGGGGCACAAACCCTGACCAGTGCAGCTTCCAGTATAACCCTGCACCACACTGGTGGTTGCGGTGTCATAAGTGTAACGGTGGTGATCAATTACGGCATGGAAACAGAATCCCGCACCTGCACTTTTTCCTATTCTGTAATAGATGATGTGGATCCGGTGCTTACTGTTCCCGCCAATGTTACAGTACAGTGCAATGCCATTCCTGCTGTGGGTACTCCAACCGCCACCGACAACTGCGATACGGATGTAGCTATAGAATATCTGGGTGAAGTTAGGACCAATGGCAACTGCGCCGATGCTTACACGCTGACCCGCACCTGGAGAGCCACCGACAATTGCGGCAACTCCGTAGAAGCTTCCCAGGTAATCACTGTACAGGACACGCAAGATCCTGTGCTGAGTGGTGTACCGGCGAACACGACCGTACAGTGCAATGCCATCCCGGCTCCGGCCACACCAACGGCCACTGACAACTGCGATACAGAGGTAACGATTACTATGACGGAAACCAGGACCAATGGCAATTGTGCTAACAATTACACCCTGACCCGCACCTGGACTGCTACCGACAACTGCGGCAACTCCGTGGAAGCTTCCCAGGTAATCACTGTGCAGGATACGCAAGATCCCGTACTAACCGTTCCGGCGAACACGACCGTACAGTGCAATGCTGTCCCACTTGCAGGTACCGCCACTGCTACAGACAACTGCGACACTGATGTTACCATTGAGTATTTAGGTGAAACCAGGACCGATGGCAACTGCCCCGATGCTTACACGCTGACCCGCACCTGGAGAGCAACAGACAACTGCGGCAACTCCGTAGAAGCGTCTCAGGTAATCACTGTACAGGATACACAGAAGCCAACCTTTACATTTGTGCCCGCTAATGTTACCATACAGTGCCATGAAACTCCACCTGCAGTAGGTACTCCTACCGCTACCGACAATTGTGATGCAGCTGTGACGATAGAATACCGCGGCCAGGTAAGGACCGATGGCAACTGCCCCGATGCTTACACGCTGACCCGCACCTGGAGAGCAACTGATAATTGTGGTAACTGGATTGATGCTACCCAGACGATTACTGTACAGGATATCCAAAAGCCAACCTTCACATTTGTTCCGGCTAATACTACAGTCCAGTGTAATGCTATACCTGCAGTGGGTACTCCTACCGCTACCGACAATTGTGACGCAGCTGTGACGATAGAATACCGCGGCC
>DASWYM010000100.1:0-3334 GCA_036404975.1 Chitinophagaceae bacterium | reverse complement strand
CTCGCAGCTTTCTTTTAGTAGACATTAACAATTGCCCATTCAACCTTGACGTTCGGGTACAGTCTGATATACAAACAATTCCGGGAAACCGGGAAACCTATAAAAAACAATCGTATGAAGAAACTTGTACCTTTTTTAAGCATCGCCATCCTGGCCGCAGCTTGTAACACAGGTTCTAAAGAAGAAGCCATGGCTTTGTCCGCAGAGCAGCAATTGCAGGCCTATAAAGACTCGATAAAGAGAACTGCCGATACCGCTGGCCTGGCCGAGTTCCAGCAGTGGAGAGCCCAGAACGAGCTGGCAGCACAACCAGTACAGGAAGAGCCCGCGGCTCAGTATGCGCCTCCTGCCCCCCGGCCTAAAGCAGCCGCAAGCAGAAGCGTAGCCAAAGCGCCCTCCCGTGCCAAGGCTCCTGTAGCTTCCCGCCCGTCAACCAGGTCCGAAAGCCCTGCTCCTTCAGTAGGTAACGGTAGTGATGTAGCGACAGGTGCGGGTGCCGGTGAAGAAGCAACCGCCCAGAAAAAAGAAGGCTGGAGCAAGGCCGCTAAAGGTGCCGTAATCGGTGGTGCCGGTGGTGCGGTTGCCGGTGCGGTAATCAACAAGAAGAACCGTGCAGTGGGTGCCGTAGTCGGTGGTATCCTGGGTGCCGGTGGTGGTTACGTGATCGGTCGCCAGGCAGATAAGAAAGACGGTCGCATCGAGTATACAGAATACGCCCAGTAATCAACTGGTAAGATGGAATAAAGTGTTTGCCCGGCGGGCGCTGACCTGACAAGTGAGCGCCCGCCTTTTTTATGCTCCTATGTGCCACTTGTGAAACCATTACCCCGGCGATAAGCTGTAGGGTTCTCCGGCATGATTGCTGCCCTTTTTGAGGAACAGGGAAAGCGCCTCCCTATGGGCTACCTTTGTGCCCGGCCATGGCTCACCAGATAAACATATGGATAAGTTAACAACCAAAGAATACCAAAAGACCTTTGTATCCCACTTTGCCGGCGACGAGAGTGGCGACAAGTCGCCCCGCCTGACGCCTAAAGTGTTTTACAGCAAAGCAGAGCCTACGGCGGTGAGCGCCCCGCGGCTGCTGGCGTGGAGCGATGAGCTGGCCGCTGAGCTGGGTATTGAAAAGCCCGCCAGCGACGAGGAAGTGGACGTGCTGGCCGGCAACCGCATTACCCCTTCTATGTACCCCTATGCCGCCCGCTATGCCGGCCACCAGTTCGGTCATTTTGCCGGCCAGCTGGGCGATGGCCGTGCTATTACGCTGGGCGAGTGGGAGAGCCCCCAAGGCGAGTTGTGGGAACTACAGCTCAAGGGGGCGGGCCCTACGCCTTACTCGCGCCGCGCCGATGGCCGGGCGGTGCTGCGCTCCTCGGTGCGCGAGTACCTGATGAGCGAGGCCATGCACTACCTGGGCGTGCCCACCACCCGCGCCCTGAGCCTGGTGGCTACGGGCGACAAGGTGATCCGCGATATGTTCTACAACGGCAACCTGGAGTACGAGCCCGGCGCGATCGTCATGCGGGTGGCACCCACCTTCCTGCGCTTTGGCAACTTCGAGGTGCTGGCGGCCCGTAATGAAGTGGACAACCTGCGCCGGCTCACCGACTGGACCATCGAGCGGTATTACCCCCACCTCACCGGTGAGGATAGAGTGCTGCGCTTTTTCAGCGAGGTGGTGGAGCGCACCGTGCGCATGGTGGTGGAATGGATGCGCGTGGGCTTTGTGCACGGCGTGATGAATACCGACAATATGTCGATCCTGGGGCTGACCATTGATTACGGCCCGTATTCATTCATCGACGACTATGATCCGATGTTTACGCCCAACACCACCGACCTGCCGGGCCGTCGCTATGCCTTTGGACGGCAGGCGTCGGTGGCGCAGTGGAACCTGAGCTGCCTGGCCGGTGCCCTCTCACCGTTGCTGCCCGATACCAAAGGCCTGCAGGCCGCGCTCGACGCCTATGGCGATATCTTCCAGAAGCACTATTACCCCATGATGGCCGCCAAGCTGGGACTGGGCAGCATCACTGCTGCTGATTATCCGTTTATTAGCCGGGTGGAAAAGGTGCTGGCGGAGATCAAGCCCGACATGACCATCTTTTACCAGTTGCTGGCCGACCTGCCCCTGGAGACAACAGAGCCGGAAGAGATCATGATGCATTTTAAGGAAAGCTTTTACCGCGAGCTGAGTGCCCAGGAAGCAGAGGCTTTCACCGGGTTGATCAGGGCGTATCTGAACAAGGAGCAAAGCAACAGCCTTCCCCGCGAGGAGGCCGTGCGGCGGATGCGCAGCGCCAATCCCCGCTTTATCCTGCGCAACTACCTGCTGCACCAGGCCATTGAAGAGCTGGAAGGAGGGCAGGACACCCTCTTTAACAAACTGCAGGAGGCCATGAAGGAACCTTACTCCCATAAAGGCGACGAGTTCTTTGCCCGTCGTCCCGACTGGGCGGCCCAAAAGGCCGGCTGCTCCATGCTGTCGTGCAGCTCGTAGCCGAAAAAGGTAAGGTGCCGGCTTTTTATCTGCCTCCGGGATTGTCTCTGACACCGTAAAGAAGTCGTAGATTTATATGACCAATCCTGGGCTTATGTCTTTGCGCCGGCTAGCTGCCATTCTGTTTGCAGACATCGCAGGCTATACAGCCCTGATGCAGAACGATGAAGAGAATGCTTTGGCGCTGCGTACCCGGTTTCACCACAGTTTATATAAGGAAGTGGCCCGCCACGACGGCCGGGTCTTGAAGTTTATGGGCGATGGGGCGTTGTGCCTCTTTAATAGCACTCTTGAGGCAGTGCAGGCTGCCATTGCCCTGCAGGTAGCGATGCAGCAGACCCCACAGGTGCCGCTTCGTATGGGCATTCATACCGGGGATGTGCTGACCGAGGAGGAAGACGTGTATGGCGATGGGGTGAATATCGCCTCGCGGCTGGAGTCGTTTGCCCTGCCAGGCAGCATTCTGGTTTCCGGCAAGGTGTACGACGACCTGAAGAACCACAAAACGATTGCCGTCGTTGCACTGGGCCGCTACGCATTCAAGCATGTGGCGGAGCCGGTGGACGTATATGCCATCAGCAGCCCCGGCTTGGTGGTGCCCGGCAAGGAAGCGTTGGAAGGTAAAGGACGTAAGGTGACAAGCAGCAGAAGATGGATAAATTATGTTGTCGTGTTGGGTATTCTTCTCTTGCTGGTAACGGGTGCTTTTCTTGGCTATCACAGGTGGGGCTCAGCACCGTCACGGAGCGATAGCACTATTGCCATAGCGGTGCTTCCCTTTCGTACGGAAAGCAGTGCCGGCGATAAGAGCGAGTTTTTTAACAACGGCATGAT
>DASWYM010000099.1:0-3675 GCA_036404975.1 Chitinophagaceae bacterium | reverse complement strand
TACCTATAGGAGGAGTGATAAGGTAAGGTCCACGCAAAAAGAAACCAGTGAAAAGTCAAAACCAGCTTTCAGGAAAGGACCCAGAGCGCCGGGGAGCCCCAATGACGGGCCCATTACCAGCGACATCGCTAATCAATCATCCGGCTCCTGATGATCTCCATGAGGGTGGGTTTATAGCTCTCGCCTATAACAATGTCGGCGGCTACGTTTTTGAGCAAGAGCCTGTTTCCTTCGATGCCGGAAATTTTAGCAATAGGCACGATAAAAGATTTCTGCACCCGGATGAAACTCTTTTTAGGCAGGCGTTCTTCCATATCTTTCATCGTCGTATACACGAGTGTTTTTTTCCTTCCCTGAACCACCGCCACGTAGTTGTTGGCCGCTTCGATGTAATCGATATGATGGAGCTCGATCTTCAGCAGCTTGCCCTTTGACTCGGTCTTTACAAAGATGTAATCTTCCTCGCCGGCAGGCAGTGCGGCGGCATCGGCCTCGCTGATCTGCCGGGCAGCCCGTTGCACGGCAGTGAGGAAGCGCGGGAACGGGATGGGCTTCAGCAGGTAGTCGACTACTTCGAGGTCGTAGGCATCCACGGCAAACTCACTGTAGGCAGTGGTAAGAATGACCTTCGCTTTGCCGGCAATGGCCTTCACCACGTCGAGGCCGGAGAGTTGGGGCATCTGGATATCCAGGAAAAGCAGGTCGACCTTCTCGGTGGCCACGATCTGCAAGGCTTCCAGCGGGTTGGTGGTGGCCTTGACCAGATGCAGCATGGGGGTTTGCTGCACATAATGGGTCATCACATCCAGGGCGTCCCACTCATCATCCACGATCAAACAACGAATCATAGTTGGCGTATTAAAAGTTCGGTACTATAGGTTTGGGTATCTTCTTTTATGACCAGGTCGTAGGCATCGCCATAGGTAAGGTCAAGTCGCTTTTTGATATTGTCCAGCCCGATGCCGGTGGACAGCTCGCGGGGACCGCTCTTCTTTTGGTTGCAGCTGCGGAAACGCAGGCTGCCCTCCTTCACTTCTATTTCGATGGTGATGGGACGGTCGGCGCTGGACAGGTCGCCGTGCTTGAAGATGTTCTCCACCAGGGTAATCAGCACAAAAGGAATAATGAGGACGCTGTTCAACTCGCCCCGTACATCGAGCTCCACATGGAGGTGGTTGCGAAAGCGAAATTGGTGGATGCTTACCAGGTTGCGCAGGTGCTCTATTTCATCTTTAAGCAGCACCTTCCCATCGGTAGTGTAGGTTTCGCCCAGCGCATAGCGCATCATCTCGCTCAGCGTCAGGATGCCGCCGGCCAGCTCGGGTGACAGGGGGAGCGAGCGGGCATAAAATGAGTTCAGCGTGTTGTGGAGGAAATGGGGGTTGATCTGCGATTTGATGAACTTCAGCTCGGCGTGGGCTTTTTCCACTTCCAGCTGCAGTTTTTGCTGTTCCAGCAATCGGTGCTTCTTGCGGATATCCCTGAGGTTGGTTACATAGGCTATCAATAGGATAAAGAACAGGTAGATGGCCGCCAGGAACAGGTTGCCCACAATCTGCTTGTTGAGCGGCAGCGGGTTGCCGATATTGTTTTTCAGGGGCAGGTAATGGTCCACCAGTAGGTTGTAGCCCTGTATAACGGCAAGGGTTATTAGTACAGGACCGATAAAATACCCGGCGTGCCTGCGGTGGCTGAACAGGAAGTAAACGTGGTTCAGCAGCCAGAAGGAAAACACGATGGTGGTCACAATGCCCAGCAGCAGGTTGGGAAAGTACTCCCAGAAGGCCACCCAGTTGAAGGGAACGTTATTTATAAACCGCACCACGTAGTTGATCACCACCAGCAGGAAGGCGGCCCCGAAAATTGCACCGCCTACCCACTGGAGGCGGAAGCGGCGGGATGTAGGAAAAAGAGTTGACATCATTTATTCTTTTGATAGCCTTCACCGGTTTAGTGCACCCTTTTCATTTCTTCTTCAGCGCCTGAGTTTCGTTGCCTCGCGCTTTTTACATCGCTGCTGCCGAGACGGAACGTGAGGCTCAGTTTTACCTGCCGGGTATCTATTTTGGAGGTATAATTTAAGACTTGCCCGGCAAATGACGACCGCACGCGGAACTGTAAGGTATTGAACACATCGCTTATGGTCAGCTTCAAGGTAGCTTTATCGCCAGCCAGCTTCCTCTGCACCCCCGCATCAGCCGACCAGAATCCCTTGACCCGCATGTTGCCGTACTGCAGCGAGGGCGCGTTGTAGAAGCCGGAGAGCTCCGCCGTCCAGGTTTTGGCAAACTTGAGGCTTTGCTGCAGGTAGACCGTAAGGCCCGGCGCTTCTTCCTTGATGGTGCGCCCCGGGCCAAAATCAGCCCGGAACTTCGACCAGGTGGTATTCAGGTTTACAAAGGCCGAATAGCTTTTGAAAGTAAACGGGTAACTGACGTTGAAGGACAGCACTTCCTGGGCGGCCAGGTTTTCCTTGGTCATCACCGATTTGGAGAGCTCGGTAGTGTCGGAGAGCCAGACAATGAGGTTGCGCACGCGGCTGTAGCCCAGCGAGGTATTCAGCTTTTGGCGGTGCACCCAGGCCAGGGTGATGCCGGACGTGTATTGAGGGCGCAGGTAGGCGTTTCCTTTCTGCACGAGGTAATCGTCCACCTTCAGCTCAAAGGGATTGAGGTCCTGGTAGTCGGGCCGGTCAATGCGGCGGCTGAGCGTGAGGCTGAACTGGTGGGCCGGGGTGCGGCTATAGTTCAGTGCCATGCTGGGAAAGAGGTTGAGGTAGTTCTGGCCGATGACCGAATCATAGGGGACGTATTGGCCACCCTGCTGCCGGTTGCCGGTGGAGGTGCCCTCCATAACCGTGTTTTCAGCGCGCAGGCCCGCCTGCAGGCCCAGGTGCTTCCACTGGCGGTTGTAGTTCAGGTAGGCCGCATGGATGGCCTCGCGGTAGACAAAGCGGTTGCTCCGCTCGCGGTCGAGTTCCCGGCCGCCGGAGCCGATGGTATAGCGCCGGAAATCGTTGTTGGTGTGCACGAAGGCGGTCTTGCCACCCACTGCCAACTTGCCTACGCCCCAGGGCTGCTCATAGTCGGCCTTTAGGGAATAAATGCCAATCTCGGATGGGCTGATCATCTGGTAGGTCACGGAGTGAAGAGGGGTGCGGTCGTCGCCCTTGTAATAAATGTTGGGCTGCAACTGGTCGCCGTTGAGGTCGTAAAAGCCGTAGTCGGCATTGATGGCAAGGGAGCGGCTTTTCGTGCCGGCATAGAGGTAGTTGAGGTTTGTCGTGCCGTGGCGGCGGTGGGCATCGTAGCGGTTGTCGGCCTCCAGCAGGCGGGCCGTCGCCTCCCCCAGGCGCCCAATGGCGGTATAACTGGTGTTGAAGATGCGGGTGGTGCCCAGGTTGCCGCTGAGCAGGATGCCAAGGGTATGCCGGGGGTGAATAAAGAAGTCGGTGCCGAATCGCAGGTTGTGGGTCCCGCTTTGCTCTTTTATCCTGCCCTGCTGGGCAAAGCTGGAATCCAGGAGGGTACGCCGGGCGCTCATAACCTTACCGGCAGGGGTGTTATTGTGCTGGTAAGAGCCAAAGACATTCACGCGGGCGGTGCGGTGATTGAAGGAAAAACCTGCCTGGTACTTATGGAACTGCCCTGCCTGGTAGCCGGCGTTCAGCGAGCC
>DASWYM010000098.1:0-10354 GCA_036404975.1 Chitinophagaceae bacterium | reverse complement strand
TTAACACTGCCTGATCATATGCCAACCCTGTTTTACATATCCTCGGCCGTAGCGATCCTCGCCACCCTCATGGTGATCACCCGCTACAACCCCATACACGCGCTGCTTTACCTGGTCATATCGTTTATGGCGGTGGCCCTGATCTTCGTATCGCTGGGCGCTCCCTTTGTGGCCGCCCTCGAAGTGATCCTCTATGCCGGTGCCATCATCGTGCTGCTGATCTTCATGGTGATGATGATGAACATCAGCGACGTAACGGCCCGCCAGGAACGCCTATGGCTGCAGCCACGGGTCTGGATCGGTCCCACCCTGCTGGCCGGGGTGTTGCTGGGCGAGCTGGTGGTATTGCTGCTGCAGGGAGGCCGGGCTGCGATGGACGCGCCGCCGGTGGCCATACGCCGCGTGTCGCTGGCGCTCTACAGCGAATACGTGATCGCCGTTGAGCTGGCCGGCTTCCTGCTCATGGCCGGCATCGTGGGGGCCGCCCACATCGGCAAGCACCGCAAGAAGCACCTGCACCGCTACCTGCAGGAAGGCCCGCCGGAAGCGGAGCCGGGACAGGTGTCGGTTGTGCCGGGTAAAGAGGCGCCACCACCCGCCGTACCAATGGAAAAGAGTAGTGACATACATAAGTAAGAACAAGGCACAAGATACAAGGCACAAGACTCAAGGCACAAGGGAGAAGGGATCAGCCTGAAGCTTGCAGCTTTTTTTGGCGGAAGGGAGGTTACAAGTTCACGGGTTGGGGAGTGGAGAATGGCTTTATCGGTAAAGGTAAAATACCATCAGCGAAGGAGAGGATGACGGTCAGTACGTTCGGTTTTTTCCTGGCCGTGGCATTTAACTACAGCGAAAGAACAGGCAATCTAAAGCACTTTAAGAGTACTATTCCCGTACCTCTGAAGGGTCTTTGCCACGATATTGGAAGGCGGTCACCACCCGGTACCCTCAAAAGAAAAAGGAACCACAACTCCTTTTTCATACACGTAAGGCTGCTTATGCAGTTGGACACGGCTATGGACCATGGACTATCGACCCTTGAATTAATAACACTAAAGAAACTGATCATGCCTTTCGATTCACAAACCGTATTGATCGTTGCCGCCATTCTTTTCATGCTGGGGCTGGTGGGGGTGCTCACCCGCCGCAACATCATCTTTATCCTCATCTCGGTAGAGATCATGCTGAATGCCGCGGGGCTGGCCTTTGTGGCGGCCGGCACCCGGTGGGGACAGCCCGACGGGCAGGTGATGTTCCTGTTCATACTGGCCATGGCGGCTTCGGAAGTGTCGGTGGGGCTGGCGCTGGTGATGCAGGCCTACCGGCAGCATAAGACACTGAATGTGGACGAGTTGAGGGCGCTGAGGGATGAGGGGGAGTGATGAGTGATGAGTAGTGAGTAGTGAGTAGTGAGTGATGAGTAGTGAGGGGTGAGTGGTGAGGGAAGGCCGTGAAACGTGAGACGTCAAACGTGAAAAGGGGTAGTGGGTCAGTAAGTCATTGAGGCGTTCACCGGGGTGATCGTGCAGAAAGAAGAAGGGGAAACCATTTCGTTAATACTAAACAAGGATCATATGGATAACTTATTGGCATTGATCCCCGGGTTGCCGCTGGCGGGCTTCCTGGTCCTGTCGCTGGCGGGACGACGACTGTCGCGAAATACTATTGCCTGGACAGGGGCCGGCTCGGTCAGTGCCGCCGCCGTGCTGGCCATGGTGTTGGGCTTCGGGTTTTTACAGGGACCGCCCGACGGCGGCGCCTACACGCAGACCCTCTGGCAATGGATCAACACGGGGAGCTTTTCGGCGGCCATCAACTTCCGGGTCGATGCCCTCGCGCTGGTCTTTGTCTTTATCATCACCTTTGTAGGGGCCCTGATCCATATTTACTCCACGGCCTTTATGCGGGAGGACCGCGACTACGCCCGCTTTTTTGCCTCCATGAACCTCTTTGTCTGTTCCATGCTCATCCTGGTGATGGCCGATAACCTCCTGCTGCTCTACCTGGGGTGGGAGGGCGTAGGCCTGTGCTCTTACCTGCTCATTGGCTTCTGGTACGAGACCCCTGCCAACTGCCGGGCGGCCAACAAGGCGTTTTACATCACCCGCATCGGCGATACGGCCATGGCCGTGGGACTGTTCCTGTTGTTCCGCGAGCTGGGCACCCTAAGCATCCCCCTAATTCTGAGCGGGGCTCCGCAACAGTTTGCCGGCGGATCCTCCACTATTACCCTTATTGCCCTGTTGTTGCTGGCAGGGGGCATAGGCAAGTCGGCCCAACTGCCCCTGCAAACCTGGCTGCCCGATGCCATGGCAGGTCCCTCGCCGGTCAGCGCCCTGATCCATGCCGCCACCATGGTCACAGCCGGCGTGTACCTCGTGGCGCGCATGCACGTGGTGTTCCAGCTCTCACCGCTGGCCATGGACGTAACGGCCGCAGTGGGCGCGCTTACGTTGCTCGTGGCCGGCACTAGCGCCCTGGCGCAAACCGATATCAAGCGGGTGCTGGCTTATTCCACCATCAGCCAGGTCGGCTATATGTTCCTGGCCCTGGGGGTGGGGGCGTGGAGCGCCGCCATCTTCCACTTTTTTACCCACGCCTTTTTCAAGGCCCTCTTATTCCTGGCCGCCGGGGTGGTGATCGAAGCGCTCCACCACGAGCACAACATCTTCCGGATGGGCGGCCTGAAAGACCGTCTGCCGCTGGTGTTCCGCACCTTTGTGGCCGGTGCTGCCGCCCTGGCGGCCCTGCCCCTGGTGAGTGCGGGCTTTTATAGTAAAGATCCCATACTGTGGTATTCCTGGAGTGCCGCCAACGGCAATAGCCTGCTGTGGATGGCCGCCCTCGCGGGCGCGTTCATTACCGCCCTGTATACGGCGCGGCTGGTGCTGGTGGTATTCTGGGGCGAACAACAAACACCGGTAAGTCGCCTGCCCGGCCGGCTGATGACCACACCCCTGGTGGTCCTGGCCGTGCTGAGCATAGGAGCGGGCTTTATCGAGTGGCCCCACAACCTTATTCACCTTACCCTCTTTTCGGGCCTGGTGGAAAGGGTGCTGCCCCAAACGCTCCTAAAGCCATCAGTGCCGGCCGAGATCATTGCCCAGCTGGTAGCCGTGGCCGTTACCCTGGCTGGTGTGTATACGGGATACGTCTTGTATTACCGCAACCGGGCCCTAGTGGAAGGCTGGAAGCGGCGGCCCGCCCTGGAGGGTGTGCGCCGGTTCCTGCACAAAGGCTGGGCCTTTGACGACCTGTACGCGGCGGTGTTCGTAAAGCCTTTCGTGTTCCTGGCGCGGGTAAACAAGGCCGACGTGCTGGATAACATCTATTCGGGCATAGCAACGGGCAGCCGGCAGCTGAACCAGTGGCTATCGGTGTCGCAGAACGGCTCGCTGCGCTGGTACGTGGCCGGTGTACTCATCGGCGTGTTCTTCATTTTAACCCTACAATTACTGTTATGATCCTGGTAATACTGATCTCCGTTCTGCTGGTGGCGGGCGGGCTCTGCTGGGGGCTGGACCGCTGGTGGGCCGCCAGGGTAAAGTGGGTGGCCCTGCTGGCCGTAGTGATCGACCTCGTGCTGGTGGCAGCTTTGTGGATAGAGCAGGGGGGCGCCCCGCCCGAGGCCGCTTCCGCCTGGATGATCGACTACAGGGCAGAGTGGATCTCTGCCTTTGGCATCTCTTTCCACCTGGCCATGGACGGGCTGAGCCTCGTGCTGTTGCTCCTGACGTTCTTCCTGGGAGCGTTGGCGGTGCTGTGCTCCTGGAACGAAGTGCGGGAGCGGCATGGCTTTTACTTTTTCAACCTGTTGTGGACCCTGGCGGGCATTGCCGGGGTGTTTGTGGCCCTCGACCTGTTCCTGTTCTACTTTTTCTGGGAAGTGATGCTGGTGCCCATGTATTTCCTTATAGCCCTGTGGGGGGACAGCAACCGCCGTTATGCCGCCTTCAAGTTCTTTCTTTTTACCCAGGCGGGCGGCCTGTTCATGCTGGTGGCCATCCTGGCCCTTTACCTCCTTAATGGTGTGCAAAGCGGCACCTATTCCTTCGATTATAACCATTTGCTAAATACTTCCCTGGACGCACCGGCTGCCCGGTGGATCATGCTGGGCTTCCTGGTGGCCTTTGCCGTAAAGCTGCCGGTAGTGCCCTTGCATAACTGGTTGCCCGACGCCCACAGCGAGGCACCTACCGCGGGTAGTTTGATATTGGCCGGTCTGCTGCTGAAGACAGGGGCCTATGGTATCCTGCGTTTTGTAGTGCCCCTGTTCCCGGAAGCTGCGGCTGCCATTGCCCACTGGGCCATGCTGCTGGGAGTGATTGGCATCCTCTATGGCGCCGTTCTGGCCTTTGCCCAAACCGACATAAAGCGGCTCATTGCCTACACCTCGGTGAGCCATATGGGCTTTGTGCTGCTGGGCATCTTTGCCTTCAGCGAGCTGGCCCTGCAAGGGGTGGTGCTGCAGATGGTGACCCACGGCATTAGCACAGGGGCCCTCTTCCTGCTGGCGGGCATGCTGAAAGAGCGGCTGCACACCCGCGATATAGGGCAGATGGGCGGGCTGTGGACGGCCCTGCCCTCCATGGGAGGCGTGGCCCTGGTTTTTGCCATGGCTTCGCTGGGGCTGCCGGTGCTGGGCAGCTTTATCGCCGAGTTCCTGGTGCTCATGGGCGCCTTCCCGGTGAATGCGGTACTAACGGTAGTGGCCAGCCTTGGACTGGTGTTGTCTGCCCTGTACTCCCTGCGCCTGGTGCAGAAAGTGTTCCTGGGTCCGGCACCGGTAGCCGCGCACCCCTTGCGCGACCTGGGCACCCGCGAAAAGATCATCATGGCCGCACTCACCATCAGTATCCTTTGGCTGGGACTTTACCCCCAGCCGGTGATCGATATGGTCAACGGCACCGTGGCCCAGCTCACCCGCCCGGCACCTGCCGTGGTCATCCGCTAGCCAACCAACTCTAAACTCTACACTCGAAACTCTAAACTAATTCTTCATGACCGATCATCAACTCTTAGCCCTGCTGCCCTTTATGGTGCTGGCGGCCGCCTCAATTGTGGTGACCCTGCTGATCGCGTTCCGGCAAAGCCATACCGTCATCCAGGTAACCGGCTTTGTGCTCATGTGCGGCGTGCTGGGGGCCATGTGGTTTGCCCGCGGTATCCTGCCGCAGGAAGTGCTGCCCCTCCTGGCGGTGGATGGCTTTGCGGCCCTCTTTACCGGGCTCATCGTTTTTTCGGTGCTGGTGGTAGGTCTCCTGTCGTTCATTTATTTCGAGGAGCGCGAAGAGAACCCCAAGGAGTATTACATCCTGCTGTTCCTGGGCAGCCTGGGGGCGGCCATTCTCACCATCAGCCGGCACTTTATTTCCTTCTTCCTGGGCCTTGAACTGCTCAGCATCTCGCTCTATGCCCTTATTGCCTACCTGCGCACGCGCAACAATGCCGTGGAGGCCGGCATGAAGTACCTCGTGCTCGCGGCCGTCACCTCCGCTTTCCTTCTCTTCGGCATGGCCCTGATCTATATGGAAACCGGCAGCCTGGAGTTTGGCGGCATGGCCCGGCGCACGGATATTATTTCTTCACCCCTGTTCCTTACCGGGCTGGGACTGATGGTAGTGGCCATTGGCTTCAAGCTGGCCCTGGTGCCCTTTCACCTTTGGGCCGCCGACGTATACCAGGGCGCCCCCGCGCCGGTAACGGCGCTGATTGCCACGGTGTCCAAGATCGGGGTGTTTGCCGTGCTGCTGCGCTTTGCCGCGGTGCTGGAGCTGCAGTCCTATGGACCGGCCCTCGTCCTCTTTTCGGCGCTGGCCGTGGTGAGCATGATCGTGGGCAACCTCCTGGCGCTGCAGCAGCAAAACCTGAAGCGCCTGCTGGCCTATTCGTCTATTGCGCACCTGGGCTACCTGCTGGTGGCCTTCCTGCCGGGCAATGAAGCCGGTATAGAAGCGGCTGTTTTTTACCTGCTGGCCTACTCCATCACCATCCTGGCCGCCTTTGGCATCGTAACGGTACTGTCTACCCGCCAACGCGATGCCGAGTCGCTGGCAGAGTACCGGGGCCTGTTCTGGCGTCACCCTGTGATGGCGCTGGTGCTCACGGTGGCCATGCTGTCGCTGGCCGGCATACCGCTCACCGGGGGCTTTATCGGCAAGTTCATGGTGCTCACCTCCGGTGTGCAGCAGGGGCTTTGGGTGCCGGTGATCGTGCTGGTGCTCACCAGCGTGGTGGGCGTCTACTATTACCTGCGGGTAATAGGCGTACTCTTTTCCGAAGCGCCCGCGGCCGTGGCGCGCGAACGGGTGCTGCACCCCTGGTTCTACGCCATCACGTATACCGCCCTCGTGGTGCTGGTACTATTGCTGTTCTGGATCGGGGTCTTTCCCAATGCCGTGTTGCAGGGCATCAGGGCCTTCCTGGAGATCGGGGCGGGGTAGAAGAGAAGCTGCAAGCCGCAAGCCTGGTCATTGTGTCAATAAGTCACTTGGTCATTGAATTTCTGGAAGGTGCACCCCGCAGCTGGTCCTGATTTAGGGCAATAAGGTGTATTTGCCACCTGTTCAAGACGACATTTGGTAACACTGCGCGAAACCCCGGTGGATTGGCAGGATAGGAAATCAAGCGGGATCACTTGATCTGGTGACACAATTACTTTGTAACCTACTGACTCTGCTATTGACCATGGACTATAAACTATGGACCCCTCTTTCAAGTCTCACCTTTCACGTCTCACGTTTTTCGCGTTGTTGATAAAAAACCTGTTGTCCGAAAATTACAGCAGCAATAAGGGCTGGGGGGTATGTGGATAACCTCGTGGAACCGGGGAGGGCTTGTTTGGTAAAAAGCGGGGGCATAAATTAGCGATACGAATCACAAATGATTGATTCTTACCCTGCTTAAACTAAGATATTAATACCGTGCGCTATGGGTTTAGACCCTTTATCGCGTACTCTCTGACCCGTTTTTACAATCCGATTCCTGTTGATCCAATACCTGTAAAAGATCCGCCCAATACCATGAAGAGCTTCCTATGCCTGTGAATGATCCGCCGATCCAATTCCTTTGAACCGCAAGCGTAGATACTATTTTGACTGAGTAGAAAATCTTTTAGCGCTTTATCCCCTTCTTCTGAAGGGGATTTTTACTTTGTTAGGTGCTGGTAAATAAGTGGTTGTATTGGGATAAAGAAATATTTCAAAAAAGCGCTATCTAAATTTTGTTTTTTAAAAAAATGGCTGTAGCTTACTAAAAGTTTTCATAGGGTACGGATTAAAAACGGGCCAGGGTTTCTACCCCGGCCCTTATTTTTTGCCACCCCCGGCCCCTAAAGGGGAGCGCAAGACGTGAAACGTGAATCGTGAAAGAGGGTCAATGGTTCATAGTCGATTGTCCATAGCAGAACTCCCTCAGCCCCGCAGGCTTACCTGGAGGGAACCCCACCACCGGGTCCCAGGGCTGCCCAACCACCAGGAGATCCCAGCCTGAAAGCCTCCCTCTAAAAAACATCCCGTCAAGTCTGCCTGGGTATTGATCCCGCACCTTTCAGCGAAATTCTCCAATCCACCTAATCCCCGATGCGTCATTCCCGGAACAAGATCCAGGGCCGCCTGCGGAGGCGTCCCCGCCGACGGGCTAACGACGCCCCACCATCTTCATTACGCGAACACTTCGCGGTTACAGCAGGCTGGTGCCCGGGGAGGGGCGGCGGGGACGCCGCCCTGGGCCCTAAGGGTGCAGCATTCAATCAATCTTCCGGACACCTGTAGAGAGGATACGCACCACGGAATCCCACTCATCACTCATCACTCATCACTCATCACTCATTACTCATTGCGTACAACGTACGATTCTCTTCTCGCAGCTCGTAGTTCATAGCTCGCAGCTCCTCCTGACAAAGATCATTCCCCCACAGGACCGCCGTCAGCAAAAGAGCGCAGCGGATTTACTCACTTACAGTTTATTAGTTCATAATAAGGTGAACTACTGAAGCGGGACTATGAAAGATAAAACACTATACTACCTGCAGGCTAATATCTGCAAGGCCCTGGCCCATCCCCTGCGCATGGAGGTGGTCGACCGGCTGAAAGAAGGAGAGCTCAGTTTCGGGGAGCTCTGCGAAGCGGTGGGCTGCGGGAAGTCGAACCTCTCGCAACACCTGGCTTCCATGGTCGACAAGGGCGTGCTGGCCCAGCGCAAAGAGGGGCTGAACATGTATTACCGCCTTTCCTCCGACTCCGTGGCGGCCGCCTGCGACACCGTGCGCGCCGTGCTGGTGGGACAGCTGGAGAAGGGGAGGGCGTTGCTGATGGAAATGTGAAACCGGTTTAGAGTTTAGAGTTTTGGGTTTAGAGTTTTGAGTTGGTTTGGAGTTTACGGGTTTACAAGTTGGGGTTTATGGGTTAGGCAATTGAAAACAGTTTAAAATCTTCCGATATGAGCAAGACTGTATTGATCCTGGGTGCTGGCACCGGTGGTATCGTCACCGCTCACCAGCTGAGCCGCCTGGCCGGCAACGACGGCGAAGTGGTTCCCGTCAACATCGTACTCTTTGAGCGCGAAGAAAAGAACGTGCTCGGTCCCCTGCTGCTCTGGCTGATGGCGGGTAAACGGGAGGCGGACCAGGTGTACCGCGCCACCAAGCGCCTCGAGGGCGACGGCATCGAGGTGGTGCTGGGCGCCATCGAAAAGGTGGACCCGGCGGAGCTGACCGTCACCGTTGAAGGAAAGGAGTACCGCGGCGACTATATGGTGGTGGCCCTGGGCATGGAGCAGAAGCCCTACCACCGGCTGAACGATTTTGGCTACGACTTCTACACCCTCGAAGGGGCCGAAGCCCTGCACGGTCACCTCGAGGAGTTTGGCGGCGGCAGGGTGGCCGTGGTGGTGCCTTCGCTGCCGGTGAAAGGCCCCACGGCGCCCTACCAGGCGGCCCTGCTCATCGACGACCTCCTAAGGCGGAAGGGACTGCACCACGTGTCCGAAGTGTCGCTCTACAGCCCCGAGCCGGAGCCCCTGCTCCTGGCGGGCGGTGAGCTGGCCACCGTGGTGCGCCACCTGCTGGAAGAAAAAGGCATACGCTATTTCCCCGGCCACCAGGTGGTGTCGGCCACCCACGATACGCTCACTTTTGAGAACGGGGTGGTAGCGCCCTACGACCTACTGGTGTACACCCCGCGCTTCACCTGCCCCGAAGTGATCCGCGAGAGCGGCCTTGCCGGCCCTTCGGGATGGGTGGAGGTGGACCCCCACAGCCTGCAGACGAAGTTCCCCGACGTCTACGCCATCGGCGATATCACCGACATCCCGCTCGAATGGGGCGATACCCTGCCCAAGACGGGCGCCTTTGCGCAGAAGCAGGCGCAGATCGTGGCCTGGAACCTCGTGCAGAAGATCTTCGCCACCGGCGACGAGCCGCGGAAGTACAAGGGCGACGGGCAGTTCTATATCGAGACCGGTGAAGGCAAGGCCGGCACCATCGAGGGGAACTTCTATGCCTGGCCCTTCCCGGTGATCCACGTGCATAAGCCTGATCACTTTGGCGTGCTTTCGAAAGTGTGGTCGGAGAAGCTGTGGTGGCTGAAGTATTTTTAGGAGTCACAAGCTACAAGCTGCAAGCTGGACGCTATACGCTGGACGTGAGAAGTGAGACGTGAGACGGGAGAGGCAGAACGTTCGATGATCGATTTTTCGCTGCCCGCCGGGGACCGCTCATACTGTTCGGAAGAAGTGTTCCGGGGAGCTTTTACTGCTGTATGCGGGAAGGATGGGACTTCGGAGGCGTCACCGACGACGTGCTGACGACCCTAAGCGAACGCTCCGTGGGTACAACAGGCTGGTGCCCGGATAGAGGCGGCGGGGACGCCGCCCTGGGCCCTGGGGGTGCAGCATTCCATAAATCTTCCGGACACCTGTAGCGGGTACGACTTCGGAGCCGGGTACCGTTTCTTGTTTCTCGTCCCGTTACCTGTTCAACTGCTGCATACAGCGTACCGGAGTATAGCGAAAAGCGTTCAGCCTCTCTTCTCGCAACTCGTAGCTCATAGCTCATAGCTCTTTGCTTTCCCCCGTACAGCGTATAGCGTAAAGCGTACAGCGCTTCCGCTTGCAGCTTGTACCTTATTGGTTGCGGCTTCTCTCTCCTTCCTGCGGTGATTCCCGGTCCTCCTAAATTGTTGAATTGTCCAATTAGCTAATTCTTCTCTCTTCTCGCAGCTCATAGCTCGCAGCTCCCGCTTCCCTCCCTGCTTGCAGCTTGTAGAAGCGTACAGCGCTCCCGATTGCAGCTTGTAGCTTGCGGCTTGAAGCTTCTTCCCAATTCGTCAAAGGTCGGCGAGGACGCCTCCCTGGC
>DASWYM010000097.1:0-9163 GCA_036404975.1 Chitinophagaceae bacterium | reverse complement strand
GAACAGACAAACGCGCAAACCCAAAGCTTATACCGCTTAGCTACCGCTGATACCAGGAAGCGGGCAAACAAACAACCGGCGGCTTATTTTTATTCCTCAACCCACTTACCAAAAGCATGATCAAAATAGCCTTATCCATCGTTTGCTTTGCCCTATCCACAACCATTGTCCTGGGACAGGCAGGACAACTGAAATTCAAACTGGATAATACAACAGGTCTCACAGCTTTGGGCGTTACCCTAAAGCCCGCTACTTATTTGGGCAAAAAGAGTGTACAGGTTTTGGACACGGCCCGCGGGATCACTTCCGGAACCAAACTGGCCAGGTTAAGCGGCGTCACCTTCCACAACGGCACTATAGAATTGGAGGTTGCAGGCAGGCCAAGCAGCACAGCCGGCGGAACAGCCCGTGGCTTTATTGGGATAGCCTTCCGCATCAGCGACGACAACTCCCGCTACGAATGCATCTACCTGCGCCCGGCCAACGGAAGGGCCGAAGACCAGGTGCGCCGCAATCATTCGGTACAATATATTGCGCACCCGGAATATCCCTGGGAAAGACTAAGAAAGGAGGAGCCTAAGAAATATGAAACCTACGTAGACCTGGAAGTAGGCGTGTGGACGAAAGTGAAAATAGAAGTACAGGACAATACCGCTAAGCTATACGTGCATGGGGCCGCCCAGCCCACCCTGATTGTCTCCGATCTGAAGCTGGGGAAAGAAGCCACGGGCAGCCTCGGACTTTGGATCGGCCCCGAAACAGAAGGGTACTTCAGGAATTTGACCGTAACAGTAAAAGATTAGCCTTCCGCCTGGATCGTGCGCTCACTGACTACTTTACAGTAGCCTCAATTGGCAAATTGCCGGATTGGCGTATTCTCTCATTTGCACATTTGCACATTTTCAAATTCGCACATTATCTGCGTACATTTATTCCACCTTAGCAAAACCATAAACCCAACCAGCATGAGCAAAATACGCATGGGCATGATCGGTGGCGGCCCCGACGCCTTCATCGGCGCGGTGCACCGCATGGCCGCCCGCATCGACGGCGAGATCGACATCGTCTGCGGCGCCTTTTCTTCCTCCCCCGACAAGTCGCGCCGCACCGGCGAAGCCCTCTACCTCCACCCCGACCGGGTGTACGCCACCTACGCCGAAATGATCGTCAACGAGGCCACCCTGCCCGAAGACGTGCGCATGGACTTCGTGGCCATCGTCACCCCCAACCACCTCCACTTCGAACCCGCGCGGCAGGCCCTGCAGGCCGGCTTCGACGTGGTGATGGACAAGCCCATGACCTTCGACCTTAAAGAGGCCCTGGAACTGAAACGCATCGTGGACGATACCGGCCGCCTGTTCTGCCTTACCCACACCTACACCGGCTATCCCATGATCAAGGAGGCCCGCCAGCAGGTGCTCCAAAATAACTTAGGCACCCTCCGCAAGGTGGTGGTGATGTATCCCCAGGGATGGCTTGCCTCCTTCCTCGAGGGCGCCGACAATAAACAGGCCTCCTGGCGCACCGACCCCACCAAAAGCGGTATCGCCGGCGCTATGGGCGACATCGGCACCCACGCCTTCAACCTGGCCGAGTACATTACCGGGCTGAAGGTCACTAAGGTCTGTGCCGACATCAACATTGTGGTGGAAGGCCGCCTGCTCGACGACGACGGGGCCGTGCTGCTCAAATTCGACAACGGCGCTTCCGGTGTGCTGCTGGCCTCGCAGGTGATGGCGGGCGAAGAGAACGACCTCACCATAAAGGTCTATGGCGAAAAGGGCGGCCTCGAATGGAAGCACTCCGACCCCAACACCCTGCTGCTCAAATGGACCGATGCGCCGACGCAGGTATTGCGGGCCGGCACGGGCTACCTGGGCTCCTACGCCAAACACAATACCCGCACGCCCTCCGGTCACCCCGAAGGCTTCCTCGAGGCCTTTGCCAACCACTACCGCAACTTCGCTCTCTGCCTGCACGCGCGCAAGGAAGGCCGTACCCCCGAAAAGGAATGGCTCGACTTCCCCGGCATCGAAGACGGCGTACGCGGCATGGCCTTTATCGAAACGGTCATCACTTCCGGCAGGATCCAGGACAAATGGCTGGAGATGAGAGTGTAGAAGGAATTAGGGATTAGGGATTAGGAAAAACCTAGAACATCCAACTTCCAACATCCAACCTCCAACAACTTTAAACCTTAAACTTTAAACTCTAAACTATATATGCGAACGATTAAGGGTCCCGGCATCTTCCTCGCCCAGTTCATGGGCGACCAGGCGCCGTTCAACGAACTGAAGAGCATCTGCCGGTGGGCGGCCTCCCTGGGCTTTGTGGGCGTACAGATCCCCACCAACGAGCCCCGCTGCATCGACCTGCAGAAGGTGGCCGAGAGCAAGACCTACGCCGACGAGTACAAGGGCATCATCAACGAGTGCGGACTCCAGATCACCGAGCTGGCCACCCACATCCAGGGGCAGCTGGTGGCCGTGCACCCCGCCTACGACGCGCTATTCGATGGCTTTGCCCCCAAAGAAGTAAGGGGCAATGCAAAGGCCCGCACCGAGTGGGCCGTGCAGCAGATGAAGTGGGCCGCCAAGGCCTCGCAGAACCTGGGGCTCAATGCCTGCCCTTCGTTCAGCGGTGCCCTGCTGTGGCACGCCTTCCATCCCTGGCCCCAGCGCCCCGAGGGCCTGGTGGACGAAGCCTTTACCGAGCTGGCGCGCCGCTGGACGCCCATCCTCAACGCTTTCGACGAGTGCGGCGTGGACGTGTGCTACGAGATCCACCCCGGCGAAGACCTCTTCGACGGCATCACCTACGAAATGTTCCTCGAAAAGGTGGACAACCACCCCCGCGCCTGCCTGCTCTACGATCCCTCCCACTTCGTGCTGCAGTGCCTCGACTACCTCGAATACATCGACATCTACCACGAGCGCATCCGGGCCTTCCATGTAAAAGACTCCGAGTTCAACCCCACGGGGCGCCAGGGCGCTTTCGGCGGCTACCAGGGCTGGCTGAACCGCGCCGGCCGCTACCGCTCCCCCGGCGACGGGCAGGTAAACTTTAAGGCCATCTTCTCCAAGCTCACGCAGTACGACTATCCCGGCTGGGCGGTGCTCGAGTGGGAGTGCGTGCTCAAACATCCCGAGCAGGGCGCCAGGGAAGGCGCCGAGTTCATCCGCCGCCATATTATCCCTGTCACCGAAAAAGCCTTCGACGACTTTGCCAAAACGGGTTCCGACACGGCATTCAACAGGCAGGTACTGGGACTGGAATAATTAGTAAATGAGCAAATGTGCAAATGAGAACAGGGAACGCAGATCGTTATGATTTTTAAGATCCGTGATGATCCCCGCCTGAACGAGTCATTCGGGCTGGATAACGATCATAAGAATCCCCGTTCCTTCTCTCATTATCAATTCGTGTAATTCGTTCTAATTCGTGTTCTCTTTCTAATTCCTTTTACTTTCTTCTTACCTTTCAAAATCAAATTACGTATCAAATATGAAGAAAGCACTAGCAGTGATTGCCGGCCTGGTCGTTTTAGCGGCCTGCGGCGGCAGCAGCACCGACACTAAGCCAGCGGAGGAAACTCCGGCCACGACCACCGAAGCACCCGCCGCGGCCACCAGCCCGGAAGCGGAAAGAGGTTTGGAACTGATCGCCAAGAGCGACTGTCTTACCTGCCACCAGGTGGTGGAAGCCTCTGTAGGTCCAGCCTATGAAGTCATTGCCGCCAAGTACCCCGACAACGACGCCGTTGTGGACTCGCTGTCGCAAAAGGTGATCAAGGGTGGCGCCGGCAACTGGGGCACCGTGCCCATGACCCCTCACCCCGACCTGTCGCCCGATGATGCGAAGGCTATGGTGAAATACGTTCTGTCTTTAAAGTAAACCGCATGCAATACCTTTTAACTTCTGTAGCGCTGGCCCTGCTGGTGGCCTGCAGCTCGACCAAACCAACTACCATGAACACGGCTGCCAATACGCTAAGCGACGCGGAAAAGGCCCAGGGCTGGGAGTCGCTCTTCGACGGGCAGTCCACCGCCGGCTGGCACACCTACGGCAAGCCCGGCTCGGTGGGCACGGCCTGGAAAGTGGTGGACGGCACCCTTTACCTGGATGCCGCCTCCAAGAAGAGTGGCGCCACGGGCGGCGATATCGTCACCGACGGCGACTACGAGAACTTCCACCTCTCCTACGACTGGAAGATCTCTCCCAATGGCAACAGCGGCGTTATGTTTTACGTGCAGGAAGACCCGGCCAGGTACAGGCAGACCTACCACACCGGTCCCGAAATGCAGGTGCTCGATAACGCCGGCCACCCCGACGCCAAGATCATCAAGCACCGCGCCGGCGACCTCTACGACCTGATCACCGCCAAGGAAACCGTGAAGCCCGCAGGCGAATGGAACCACGCCGAGATCAAGGCCGACAAGGGCCGGCTCCAGTTCTTCCTCAACGGCGAGGAAGTGCTCTCCACCACCATGTGGGACGACAATTGGAAAGCCATGATCGCTGCCAGCAAGTTTAAGGAGTGGCCCGGCTTCGGCGCCTTCCAGAAAGGTAAGATTGCCCTGCAGGACCACGGCGACGACGTGTGGTACCGCAACATCAGGATCCGCCGCCTCTAGGCGGACCGGGAAATCATTTCTTGTGTATGAACTGAGCCCCGCGCCTTGTGTGGGGCTTTTTTATGCCCCAGAGATCCGTCAGAACGAAGCTACCCAAGGTATTGGGAAGAGCTTAGCCGGTGAAATGGTATTATTTCACTGCTGCAGCAATGATCTTTTCCAGGACGCCCAGATCCACGTCCTCCAGCTTATTGATATAAAGGCACCCCGCACCGGTCTTGTGCTTCCCCAGCTTTTTCAATTCCTCCGCATGTTGCTGTACATCAATAGCGAGGTGCAACGACAGATTAGCTTTCCGCGGCGAGAAACCGATCTTAAACCAATCCACCTCCCGGCCGGTGGCTGGGCTCTTATAGCGTTTAACCCCAAAACCGATCAGGGAGCCGCCCCACATTTGAGGTGCCTCCTTTTGGGCTTTCTCCATCATCTGGAGCAGGACCTGGCTGTCTTTCCGCTTTTGCGCATCCGGTATACTATTAATGAAATCTTCTACGCTGGCAGCGGTCGGCTTGGTTTTGATCTCTGCTACTTTACCCATATAAGATAATTTTAGAAGTGGCCAATCCGTGTATATCGTTAACTGGTACTAAATTACTACGGAGGCCCTGCATTTTCAAAACTGGCTGTTGCAAACAGTCTAGCCCTGCCACACCCTAATATCCGTAACTATATTGCTTTGGTTGAACGTTATTGTCAAACTGCCCGTGTTGATTCCACGCTTTGAATAACCCAGATAATAAATAAATTCAGAACTGGTTATTGTTTCAGGAGTTCCCAATAAATCGAGGACTTCAGTCCGGGTCATGCCAACTAAGTCGTACCTGTTCCTAAGGTCGTTCATCATGTCCCATCGTAATGACCAATTCTCTTCTGAGTTCAAGTTGGCTGTCTTCCAGACTTCAGAATCGAACTTTTCATGCGCAATTTTACCCTTTAAGAAAAACGCTGCAGCAGTGATCACAAGAGTTATCAGCAATATGCTTGACTTTTTCATACAGAGATTATCTTACTGGTTGCCTACATCGTGTAAGGGTTGACGCCAAGGCAGGCTGCCTGTGACAAATCAGTCTTTATGTTCTGTTGTTCCTTTAAAATTTACTGCTTAAAGATAACACATAGTCTGCCGGGTGACAATGCAAGACATATTGTTAATTTAGGTTTCCTCTTGACGTTCAGTCTTGTGTCAATCCGCTCATGCATAGAGTTCAGTCTTGTATTTTACCTACTCCGTCCCAGCAGGCTCCCAGAGCTCAATCTTGTTGCCTTCCGCGTCCATGATATGAACAAATTTGCCGTAGTCAAAAGTCTCGATATTATCTACAATGGTTACTCCTTCCTTCCTAAGCTGCTCGACTAGAGCTTCCAGGTTCTCCACCCGGTAGTTGATCATAAAGTCTTTCGTGGATGGCTCAAAATATTTTGTAGTTTCTGCAAATGGGCTCCACTGGGTAGATCCTTTCTTCGTGGGGTCTTCTTCTTGTCGCCACTCAAAGTTGGCCCCATAGTCGTTGGTGTCAAAACCTAAATGCGTTTTGTACCACTCATTCATTTTCCCGGGGTCTTTGCATTTGAAGAAAATGCCACCTATACCTGTTACCTTTTTCATTTGGTCTGTTTGTTAAGTTGACACTTGATTTACTTGCTTAAAGATAGTGCTGTCGCCCTGTCTGCACAATAAAGTACGGTTAACGGCAACATTATCCGGGCATTTTTCAAATACTGGAAGTTTTACTTTCCGTTTGCCGTCAATTCAAAGTTCATTTGGCCGCTTCTTTTTAACAGGCTCGTCCGGTTTGCAGGAAACCGTTTTCCCGGATCTTCCCTGTCTTTGTCTCATCTGACACCGAAGATACGCCCAACCAACAGTATGGATAAAGCACTCCAATAGTACTGCAATAGTACTGCAATAGTACCCTTATAGTACCTTTTGCTATGTACTGTATCCCTGCTATTGCTGTACTATTGGGGTACTATTGCAGTGCCTCTGCAAGGCTTTTACTACGGGATTGCCCTGCTGTCTCCAGCCGGTATCCTCAAAAGAAAAAAGGAGCCGAAGCTCCTTTCCAATACCTGTAAGATTGTTTGTGCCATAGGACATTGCTATGGACTATAGACCCCGCTCCCGTTTCACGACCCCACTCACCATTCACCTCCCGATAGCCATCGGGACACCATTCACCTTCTTCATTTCAGTGCAAATGCTATCCCCGCATTGATGGAGTAGTCGGCAAAGGCTGCATCGCCCTGGGCGTAGACGCCCGTTTTAGCCGTGCGGATCTTATCGGGAACGCTCTGGGTGCGGTCGCGCACCAGGGCCACGGGCACCGACAAATAGAGCTGCGTGCGCTTCATCTTCCAGGCCGCTACGGGCTCGGCCGAGAGCACATAACCCGGGCGGCGAAAACCGTTGGAGCCGCCAATGAGGTCCTCGGCCGGCACGCACTCGAGGCGCGCCCCGCCCGACAGGGTAAGGCTACCCGCGTGGTACGAAGCGCCCGCGCGCACCATGTATTGGTCGGGCACGCTCATGACGTCGCTGCCGTACGCTATCGCCGTTGCCGAGGGCGTACCGCCACGCGCCGTGGACACGCCATTCTGCTCGCGGGGGTTGGCCAGGTAGTAGCCATTGAAGTACAGGCCGGTCTTCCTTGTCAGCGACAAGTAGCTATTGGCCTCCAGCGTGAGGCCCGTGCCGCCGTCGCCCAGCTGGATCGACTGGTCCACGGGGCCCAGGATCTTGGTGCTGTCGTTCTTATAGAAATAGTCCGAGTAGCGGTAATCGCCGGTGGGCAGCTTCAGCCCCAGGCCCAGCTGCACGTTGCCTTTCGACATGCGCGCAGGGTCGAGGAGCCAGTAGTAAGCCGCCAGGCGCAGGTCGCCCAGCCCGAAAGAGTGGGTCGAGCGCCGGGCGTTGGGACTCTTGCTCGAGTTGCCGTAGTGCTCGTACATCGAGGAGCGGGCATTGCTGGTGAGGGGCACAAACAGGGCTGCCGACCAGCGGGGGTTAAAGTTGCGCGTCAGCCCCACCTCGGTGGAGAAAGTATGGTTGATCACCTCGGTGCCGGCTTCTACGCGCTCCTTTTGCTCCTCGGTGCCCACAAAGTGCTTGTAGGACTTGAAATAGCGGCTGTTCAGGGCCACCACCCAGTTGCGGGCATTGGCGGGGTCGTGCGCGCCGGTTATAGTGCAGGCGCTGCCGTTGCTGCGTATGGCCACGCAGCCCTGCCCACTGGCGGCCGGTGCGGCGGCCAGGAGGATTAGCACATAAAGTATATTTCGCATAGCTTGGTTTTTATCGTTGAAGAGATAGTTGGGTATCCTTCGGGGACGGATGCAACTTGCCTACTATGTAGCGGCCGATCTGCTGGCCCACCTCGTTACCCCTTTCCAGGTCGGAGCGGAAGTGGATGCCCCCGTAGAGGCGCGACATCGAGGCCTCCTGCGCCGCCTCCCGGAAACTCCGGAACGAGCGGTTGGGAATGCCGAACTCCAGCTGCGAGGTGTCGGTATAGGCGAAGTTATCGCCAAAGTGGTGGGTCATCACTTCGGCCGACGCGTTGGAGATCACCGAGTGGCCGCTCACATACGAGGGGAAGGGCGGCGTCTGCAGGTAGGGCTGCCAGGCAGGATCGAGGTACTTGTTGATCACCGTCTCGGGGCGGATGGTGTTGGTTGCGTACTTCGATTTCCAGCAGCCTATAAAGCCGTCGAACAGGGCGATGGCCGTCTCGGTGTAGGCCTGCACGGTCTTACCGAAGTCGGCGCCCGCCTTCCCGGCGGCAATGCCCACGATGTTCATCCAGTGGCCCGGGGGCGAGAACTTCTTGGTGCCGTACATGACGTGGCCCGTCACATTCAGCTTGAAGGGGTTGTCGTCGAAGAAGTCGGCTATATGCTTTTGCTCATCGGTCAGGTTTTCCGCCACCCTTTTCACTTCCATCACCTCGCGGCAGTAGGGCGAAGTGGAGTCTTTCATGTTGTACTTCGGCGGCGGCGGCGGCATAAACTGGCCGGCCGAGTCGAGCAGCAGGGGGCGGATGGTGCACCAGGAAGGCTCCAGCGCCTGCGTATAGGCGGGTGGCGTGGGAATCCAGCGGCCTTCTTCCTCGCTAACGGTAAAGCGCTCGGCACTGCGGGTCTGGGCATAGTTGTCGCCCTTGCTCCACTTCATGATGGCAGCGGCCACCGTGTCGCTGTAGGCAACGGTCTGCTTTAGCACGGCGCGCGGCATACCGGCGGCGCGGGCCCCGGCGGTCAGTTCCTGCCAGTAGTCCATCAGCACGCCCTCGGGGAAGGTAACGGCGTTGCCCACCTTCACGAAGGCCAGCAGGGCGGCCAGGTGGTAGTCGATCTTGTCACCCGTGGGGCGGGGCATGGGAGGCAGGTGTTTGATGCGCCCGCTGAGTGTAGGATAGCGGCTGTCGCCGGCTGCCAGGCACTCGTAGGCGGCAATGTTGGCATAGGCATAGTTGCGCGAGGCCACGACGGGCGAGAAGCTGTTGTAGAGCACCACGTCGTTGAGCTTCTTT
>DASWYM010000096.1:0-4532 GCA_036404975.1 Chitinophagaceae bacterium | reverse complement strand
GTGGCCATGCAGGGCCTGCTTCAATACGGCGATCACCTGTTCAGGGATATCCGCGCCCTCCCACCGGCCGACGTGGAAGCCCGCACCCCGGACCTGGTTAAGATTTCCGGTAAGGTGAAAGGTCTGTACTCGGTCAACTTCCTGCTGGAACAACTCAACAGGACGGAGGGCCACGACGACCGCATCATTCACTCGCTGTGGGTGAAGGGCTTTGAGGCGGAGCTTCCTAAGAACATTCACCAGTTTAACGCCCTGCTCACCTATTACCAGAAAACCGGCATGGAGAAGGTCTACCAGTACAACGAAGTGCCGAACTTCAACGGGCAGGCACTCGTAAAGAACTGCTTGCTAAGCGAAGTGAAGTCCGACCTGGCCACTTCGCTGAAGATCTGTGTCATCCTCTATCATAAAAAGGAGATCAACCGCGTAATGGAGCTCGTGGAGCGCAGCAAGACCCATAAACTATTTAACGCCATGGAAATGCTGGAGTGGGTATTGCCCAAGGCCGTGGCCTTCCAGGTCAATAGTCTCATCGACTTTGTGCTCGATCCCACTACGGTCAGGCGCCCCTTTATCGAATACGATGTGAAAGCCTTCTTCCATAGGATCCTGGTCACCAGGGCGAGTATGTACAGCGAGTGGACCCGGGCGTTGTGCATCTACTGCCTGTTGCAAAACGATGGACAAGACCTGGTGCGCGAGCTCGGCGACGACCACGTCCCCGGCGAGCACTCCATCATCAGGGAAACAAAGGCCTATGTACTGCAATACAATACTGCCGTATGATTATCATAGAAAAAGTACTGCTGCTGAAGAACTCCGAGATCTTCCGGGAGTGCAAAGAGTCAGACCTCATCGACATCGCCTCCATCTGCACCGAGAGCTCAGTCGACAAGAACACCACGATCTTCGCTAAGGGTGACTACGGAAACTGCATGTACTTTATCTACAGCGGCACCGTGTCCATCCACGAAGGACAGCACCAGCTGGCCACCCTTTCCGAAAACGAGATCTTTGGCGAGCTGTCGCTGCTCGACTCCGAAGCCCGCTCGGCCAGCGCCACCACGCTCACCGATTGTGTGCTACTGAAGATCGAGCAGGAAGACTTCTACGACCTCATTGCCACCAACACCGACGTACTCAAGGGCATCATGCGCACTCTTTGCCGCCGCCTGCGCGAACAGGACCGCATCACTATCGAAATGAAGGCACTCAGCCTCAATGCGCGGAATATTTCGATCGATCCGACATGAGTAATGAGGGTTGAGTAGGGTCCTCTCTCCTGTTATAATGAGTCTTCTGACTCATTACCGGGACCCAATAATCTACGGGACAGGTCCCATCACCCGCAGATGCGCCATGTCAAAGAACTAGGGAATAAACCTTTGTTTATTCCTTTGGAAAAACACTTTTGTTATCCACTACAAAGTTCCTCAATTGCGTCTGCATGGAGAAGTATCCCAGGTCTAAGTGGGTCTATGTTTCCTATTTCTTCCTGTTTAGGAGCTATGGGTGAATGATGAGTGGTGAGTGATGAGTAGTGCCAACGTGAAGCAGCAACCAGAAACCAGCAATCGAGCTTTCCTAATCCCTAATTCCCAATTCCTAATTCCTTTTTCCTCACCCCGTGCTCCCTCATGCACTCCAGCAGGTGTAGCTGCTTCACCGGCTCGCGGAGGGTTTGCGAAGAGGCCGTGTGGTACTGGTGGGCGTGCAAAAAACGCAATTGAAGCTCCTGCCAGCCGTCGTCATCGGCCACAATACCGTGGCTGATAAACTCGCGGCGCAGGCGGTCGCCAATAGTAAGGAAGTCGGGGCGGCCCAGGTAATCCAGGTCGGCGTCGCAAATGATTCTTTCGGCCAGGGTGGTGGGCTGTTGGGGCAGGCGCGTGGCCATGATCATATGCTGCACATCGTTTTTCTCCTCTTCGTTGAAGTTGTGGCGATCAGCATCGGCCAGGAAAATCCGGCAGCTCTCCTCCTCATGATCTGTATAGCGGTTCAGAAAGCCGATATCGTGGTAAAGGGCCGCTACCCGCAGGAGGAAAAGCCGGCGAGCATCCGTCAGTCCTTCGGCTACCGCAATACGCTCGCACTGCACCAACACATCTATGGTGTGTTCCGGTGAGTGGTAGGTAAGGGTCGGGTGCAGAAGAGCCAACTGCCGCAAAACACCCAGCTTAATGGTTTTGAATTCCTCCTCGTACATATAGCAAGGTTGGTAAATCCTTATTAAGTTAAGCAATGTTGCACACATGCACAAGGCGGCTAACATTAACGGTGTTGAACAAAAGCCGGAAATACGCCCGTTTGAACTTAAACGTAAGGGGAAATGCTTAATCGAAATCAAGAAATATTTCTAAAGTGTTGCGTCTACACTAATGTTGTTATACCTTAGGAATCCAATCCAGTTTTTATGAACCAACCAGAAACAACGGTACCCGGCGTAGCCGCTCCCCTGCACCATCTCAGAGGGCAACTCATCAACAAGGGCTATAGCTACAAGGAAGTCCAGGAGGACGGCGCCGTTATTGCCATTTACAAGGCTTCCGCTACCGATCCCCAACATACATTGATCTCCCTGCCTCCACTAACGGATAATTAAACCTTCACTATCCAGTGTATCGGGATAATTGAAGCGGGCAAATATACACCGCAGCAAGCTTATGTGCTTGGTAATGAAGGACAGTATCAGGCACCGTCCGATTTCTTGATCGGGGGGTAAAAAGAAAAGGCCGGGGTAGAAACCCTGGCCCGTTTTTAATCCGTACCCTATGAAAACTGATGTCAAATTAATGCGTATTCCTGAAACTGCAAACTCAGCAGTAAAATATTTTTAAAAAAGACACATAAAAGTCTTTTTGAGCGCAGAAAGAGCCCAAAAGCAGCCCGGACGGGGCTTCTACAGCAGAGCTTAACCAGTCCGGTGCCCTCCCTCACCTACTTATACCAAACCCCTTCTTCCATCAAACCAACTCATCACTCATTACTCATCACTCATTCTTGTCTCACGTCTCACCTTTCACCACTTCCACTATGGCATAGCTCTTGTACCTTCCTGGCCGTAGGTGTTTGCTGCTGTCAACGTTCCGTACAGAACATCTAGTTTTTTTGACAGCTCGTTTACAGGTTAACACTTGCAACAGTAGTAGAAGCACAGCTTTTATTACTGCTTGAAGGGGTGGTTCCGGCCACCTCTTTTTTTATGCTTGCAAACGCAAGCCCTATTCCTATGAACCCTTCCTGCCTCCAATAGTTCGTCGTCCCGATCAAGCATTTGATCATCCTTATGCAGGTATGTTGCGCGTACCAGCAGCCAGGGGTTTCGTTGACCTTAAACCGGCAGGCAAGCTTTACCTATAGGTTTGTTCGGTGACGGGTACGCTTTACCCACATTCCTTCTGCAGCAATAGAGCGATGTATGGGCACCGTTTGTGGGTCAATCATTTTGTTGCCCTAAGGATAAACACCTATTGGTTGGAGTTATTTTAAAAAATATCAGGTAATATTCCTATATTTAGATAGCTAACTGTCCCGGAAACTATCCTTCACATGAGCCAACTTGACCACAACCGGGCGGTACCTATATGGACGAAGTTTCATGCCTTTTGAAAACGGCTTGTTCACCAAATCTATAATCAGCTTGCTGTTATGAATCTATCCATTGTTTCCTTTGATACCATCCTGCTCTGGGTGTTCGGTGTCAACTTTCTGGTGGCACTGATCCTCGACCAGTCGGCCGTGGGCCGCGAGCGGTTTGCTTCGAAGGAAGAAGAACAGTAGCCGGCCTGACGCCATTGGACAACACCAATACGGAAGCGCACCGCTCCCGCCTCACCTTGTTATGTTCCCTCTATGGTTTTCCCTGCCGGGAGGCGTTACAAATCACCCGCACTCCGATAGCAAAAAGGCTTTGGAGTCCTGCCTCAAAGCAATCTTCTTCCCATTTTCTGCCTCTCTGCCGCCCCTCTGTCGCCCCCCTGTACAGGGGCGGCAAAGGGGCGGCAGAGGGGCTCCGGAGGTGCGGCGAAGTGCCCTTTGCTTGAAACAAAATAAGCCTGCTTTTACCGGAAAACGGCTCTATCAATTGGAAGAGCCCAAATGACTCAAAGACTTTATGACCCAATGACTTGTCTGGTAGCTTACAGCTAAAAGCGGGCCGCCCACAAAAAAGCCCCGCTCGTGCGGGGCCTGTTCACTAATCGTCTACTTTACGTTTATATACATATTTACTCGACCGCGTTGGGTTCTTCCTGTCCTTGTGACGGCCATAGAGGTAACCCGAACCGGCACCAACGGCTGCACCGATGGCAGCGCTCTTGCTGTCGTTTTTACCAATCAATATACCCGTACCGGCACCGGCTGCCGCGCCAATCACCGAGTACTTCGCCTTCTTGCTCCAGCCCTTCTTCGTCTTATAGGTTTCCTTTACCTCCTGGGCTCCTGCTTCGTTCAGGGTGGCCGACCCCATGGTCAGCGCCCCTGCCATCGTCAGTATACATAGGTACTTTTTCATACACTTTCATTTTAGT
>DASWYM010000095.1:0-8518 GCA_036404975.1 Chitinophagaceae bacterium | reverse complement strand
CAGAATGGCAATGGGCGTGATACCCAGTTCGTCGGCCTTTTCCTTGCTCATGAGCACCACGGCCGCAGCGCCATCGTTCATCGTACTGGCATTGGCAGCCGTCACAGTACCTTCTTTGCCAAAGGCCGGCTTCAACGAAGCGATCTTGTCAAACTTTACGTTCCACGGCTCTTCGTCCCGGTTGACCACGATAGGATCGCCTTTTTTGGAAGGAATAGTGACCGGCACCACTTCATCTTTAAACTTGCCGGCTTCCCAGGCTCCCTGGCTGCGTTGGTAGCTTTCTACCGCAAAGGCGTCCTGCTCTTCGCGGCTGATCATGTTCTCCGCTGCGCAAATGTCGGCCGCACACCCCATAGCAAAGTTGCTGTAGCAGTCCGTCAGTCCGTCCTTCGACAGGCCGTCAATCAGGCTGGTATTGCCATACTTATTTCCCCAGCGCAGGTTTTCCACATAGAAGGGAACTGAGCTCATATTTTCCATACCGCCGGCCACAACCACATCCGCATCACCCAACAGGATGCTCTGGGCTCCCTGGGCAATAGCTTTCATGCCACTGGCACATACTTTATTTACGGTCGTTGCAATTACTTTATCCGGTAATCCTGCAGCTTTGGCCGCCTGGCGGGCAGGCGCTTGTCCTAAGTTGGCCTGGAGCACACACCCCATCAGTACTTCATCCACCTGGTCGGGCTGGATGCCGGCACGCTCCACGGCGGCACGGATGGCCGCAGCACCTAATTGCGTGGCTGGAACATCTTTTAGTGCACCACCGAAAGATCCCATGGGGGTACGCACGGCGGAAACGATATAGACTTGTTTGTTCATATAGCAATATTTGTGGCGCAAACTACGTCAAATACCCTGAAAATAAACACAAGACGCCCCTGTACATGGAGCTGCATGGAACCACTTTTTATGCTCTTCTTTTCTACCTTTGGGTTCCATGGCTACTTTCCTGACAGCCGAATGGCGCAACCTGCTGATGGCCAACTACGAAATCGATCCTTCCGTTCTGAAGCCACTCCTCCCCTGCTACACCGAACTGGACACGTTCAACGGCACTCATTACGTGAGCCTGGTAGGTTTCCTTTTCCAGAACACCCGCGTACTGGGCATCTCCTTTCCCTTCCATCGCACCTTCGAGGAAGTGAACCTGCGGTTTTATGTACGCTATAAGGAAGAGGGGTCCTGGAAGCGTGGCGTGGTGTTCATCAAGGAGCTGGTACCCCGGCGCATGATTACGTTTGTTGCCAATACGATCTATAAGGAGAAGTACGCTACCCACCCTATGAAGCATGCCTGGAGCAGCAGCGGCCAGGAGCTACAGGTAGAATACCACTGGAAAGTAAAGACGGAGTGGAACTACCTTAAAGCTGTAGCCGAAAAAGAGCCTACGCCCCTGGTGCCGGGATCCGAAGAGGAGTTTATTACCGAGCACTACTGGGGCTACACTTTTGTGAACAATGCCTGCACCGGTGAGTACAGGGTGGCACATCCCAGCTGGCGGGTGCACCCGGTGCGGAGCTATGAAATAAAGTGCGACGTCGCTACCCTTTATGGCCGGCCCTTTGCCGAAGCTTTCACCCAGGCTCCCCGCTCGGTATTCCTGGCCGAAGGCTCTCCTATCGAAGTGGCAAAAGGCACACGACTCTTCAGCTGATTATACCTTTCCGCTCTATCTTTAGCCCATGAGAAATCTCCTGTTCGTGTTGCTGATCCTGCAACTCACCTTTGTGGCCACGGCACAAAAGAAAGTTGCTTCCTCCAGGTCGTATTTTCCGCCGGCCCACAGCTGGGCACAAAAGTGGATCAGGGAGTCGGCCTTTGATTCGGTAAAGCTGGCAGAAGCGCTCCGCTTTGCCCGTGAAAAGGAAAGCCGGCAGCCCCGCAACCAGGAAGTCATGCAGGCCATGACCTTTGGTAAAGAGCCCTTTGGCGAAGGCATTGGCCCCTTTTCAGAACGCGGCGATGCTACCGGGCTTATTATCCACAGGGGTTATATCGTGGCCCAATGGGGCGATCCATCCCGTGTGGATATGACCCACAGCGTCACTAAGAGCTTTCTCTCCACGGTGGTGGGCCTGGCCGTCGACAAAGGGCTTATCCGGAGTGCCGACGATACGGTAGCGCCTTATATTCCCCCCATTGAACTGGTCAATCCTTCGGCCAGCCGCCCGGCGGAAGAGTTCGGTACCCCTCAGCTGCTCACCCCGTTTGCCACCCCCCACAACCGCACCATCACCTGGGACGCCCTTTTACGCCAGACCAGCGACTGGGAAGGTACCCTCTGGGGCAAACCAGAATGGGCCGACCGGCCGGACACTGCCACAGCCAATTGGCTAACGCGTAAGCGCGTGGCTCCAGGAACGGCTTGGGAGTACAACGATGTGCGGGTAAACGCCCTTGCCCTGGCCGCTACGGCCGTATGGCGCAAGCCCCTGCCACAGGTGTTGAAGGAAAACATTATGGATAAAATAGGCGCTTCCAGCACTTGGCGATGGACCGGCTACCGCAATGCCTGGATCGTACTGGACGGCCAACAGGTGCAGGCCGTGAGCGGCGGCGGTCACTGGGGCGGCGGTATGTTTATTAATGCCTACGACATGGCCCGCTTTGGTCTCCTGACCCTGCACCGTGGGTCCTGGAATGGACAGCAACTGATCTCGGAGGCCTGGATCCGCCGCTCCCTGACGCCTACAGTTCCCCGGCCCACTTACGGGTACATGAACTTTTTCCTGAACACCGATAAAAAGTACTTACCCAGTGCACCCGCCACCGCCTTTGCACACATTGGTAATGGCACCAACATGATCTACGTCGACCCGGAGCATGAACTGGTAGTAGTAGCCCGCTGGATCGATAATAATGCCCTGGACGGGCTTGTCAAAAGAGTGCTGGATGCCCTTAATCGATAGGCTGCTTTCATCGTTTAGGCAGTGCTGTTGCCCTTGTTAAGAGGCTGGGAACGAAAAATCTTTTCCAGCAGGGCATAAAGCTCTGGGTGCCGCTCCTGCAACAGGTCGGGACGCTCAAAAAAGTATTCCGAAGCCACGGCAAAGAATTCAGCCCTGTTGGTCGCCCCGTAGGGATGAATATCACTGCTGCCTTCTTCTATCTCCCGGATCTTGCGGTGCATCAGGTCGAGCCAGGGCAGGATAGCCCGTTGGTGCATCAGGTTCTCCGGTACACCATCGGTATAGCCGTCGGTTTTATCAATGAGGTGCACAAACTCGTGAATGGCCGTATTGTAGGTGCCTTCTTTATCGATAAAACCCCACCGCATATCCTGCTTCGACAGGATCATCTGGTTTTGTAGCGGCCCCTCACCTACTATACCAGCTATATAGCGCTCATTGCTTTCAAACTGGTACTCTTCGTTGAAACTGTTTGGGTACAGCAACACTTCGTACAGGTTGGTGTACTCCCAATCGGGAAAGTGATACAGGGGGATCACCGCGCTGGCGGCAATGAATACCCGGTCCAGGTCTTCTACTTCGGTGCCTATGCCGGTGAGGCGCACCCGCGACAGGAACTGCTTCATGCGAGCCTCAAACCGGGCCTTGCCGTCCGCATCCAGTCGTGCATAGAAAGACACGTACTTTTCGAGGATGCTTTGGTAATCAGCAGGCAGCGGCGACGGCTTTAACCGCCGCCTCGATCCCCAAAACAAGAGCCCAAACACCACCACCAATACCACCAATAAAACAAAGCCATCCATCAGAATGAATTTAAAGTAAGTTAATTGAAAAACAGGCAGCACCAGCAACCAGGCGAAGAACGGCGCCGGGGGAAAGGAAGGCGGGAAGGCTACACGCTGCACGCTATACACTGTACGCAATGGCAGTGAGTAATGAGTGATCAGTGATGAGTGGATCCGCTTTAGGAAGCCTTCCTACAGCAGGCCACTGGCAGTAGCAAAGCAACAACGCGCTAAAAAAGAGTTCTTGCTCCTGAAAGACACTACTATGGACCATGGACTATGGACTATGCCTCCCTTCTCTCTCCCAACTCACCTTTCCTGCCTTCCATTATCACAGATCATGAATCATAGAATTCCTGCTTCTTCTACATTTGTAAAAAATTAGGCTTTGACGCATTACACTTTGGTTATTATCGGTGGCGGTCCTATCGGGATTGCCTGTGCCCTCGAAGCAAAAGCAGCCGGCATTGATTATATAGTCCTGGAAAAAGGCACCCTGGTCAACTCGCTGTACAACTACCCGGTGAATATGACCTTCTTTTCCACTTCTGAAAGGCTGGAGATCGGCGGCGTTCCTTTTGTGTCCAACAATCCCAAGCCTACCCGCAACGAAGCCCTTGAGTATTACCGCCGCGTCACCGCAGACAACAATGTAAATATTCACCTCTTCGAGGAAGTCACCGAAGTCACACCCAACTGGGCTACCGAACTGGAGCCGCTAACCTACACTGTTATCACCACGAAGGCAACTTATAAAACCCGTCACATCATCATAGCCACCGGCTTTTACGATATCCCTTATCTCCTGAACGTTCCCGGTGAAGAGCTGCCCAAAGTGCAGCACTATTACCGGGATCCTCACTATTATGCCTTTCAGAAAGTGCTGGTCGTGGGTGCCATGAATTCGGCCGTAGACGCGGCCCTGGAAACCTGGCGCAAAGGAGCTGAAGTGACCATGGTGGTGCGCGGTCCCGAGATCGGCCAGCGCGTGAAGTACTGGGTCCGCCCCGACATTGAGAATCGCATAAACGAAGGGTCTATAAAAGCATATTTCAACTCCTCGGTCACAGCCATCCAGGAACACGAGGTAGACATCCTCACACCCGAAGGACCGATTACTATTCCCAACGACTGGGTGCTGGCCATGACCGGCTACCAGCCCAACCTGGAGTTCCTGCGCAAAATGGGCATTGCCCTTTCGGACGACGAGGTAAAAAAGCCGCTCATCAATGATGAAACCCACGAAACCAGTAAACCCAATATTTACCTGGCCGGTGTGATCTGCGGCGGCATGAACACCCACCGACTCTTTATCGAAAATAGCCGTGAGCATGCCGTCAGGATCATCAACCGGATCAGGCAAACCTTATAGCCTGTAAGAACCAGTTTCAAGTATACTGCCCGGCTCCCAGGATATTCAGGTCTGTCAGCAAAGTGCCTGCCTTTCTATAAAACTTCTGTATTCACCGGATAAATCATAGCACCCAAAATCTGACCTATTGCCCCCCAACGCCCTGCTCACAGCCGGTTTACGCCCATTAAAAGACCTCTTCAACCCATATACAAGCCATATTTGATCCATATACAACCCATATATAACCCATACCTTTTAAGATATGGGTTATATATGGCTTATATATGGGTTGTATATGGGTTATATATGGGTTATACCCCCTGTTGCCCCGCTGTAAACAGGGTGTTTGACTATGGTTTCGTGACTGTCAGAAGGAGTATTAGGAAGGGAAAAGGGGAACTGAAGGACCTGTAGGGATTTTATAGAAGTAAGGCGGCCATTGATTCACGTTTGTTGTCTTTTGCCACACGTTCCCACCCACCGGGCATAAAAAAACGCAGCACCACGGAGGTGCTGCGCAGTATCAACGCCTGTCTTATAGTTTATCCTTGCTTAACAAGTTGTATTTCAGCATGGAGCCTTATTTCGTTACTTACCACGACCTGCCCGGCCTCGGTCACCGCGTCCCAGGTAAGGTTAAAATCCTTGCGGTTGATCTTTCCTTCTACGGTAAATCCTGCCTTGGTTTGGCCGTAAGGGTCCACTACAATACCACCAAACTCCACGTTTACGGTAATAGGTTTGGTCACATCCCGGATGGTCAGGTCGCCATGGAGCTTGGCCTTGTCGCCACTGCTTTCATATTTACGGCCTACGAACTTTAACTGGTTGAACTTCTCCGCGTTGAAGAAATCGTCGGATTTAAGGTGGGTGTCCCGCTGCTCGTTGTTGGTATCGATAGAGTTAATGTCGGCTGTAAACTCTATGCGGGAAGCCGTATTGAAATCATCATTTTCGGTTTCTACCACCAGGTCAAACTGCCTGAAGTAACCGGTAACGGTAGTGATCATCAGGTGTTTGACTTTGAACTGGATCTCTGAGTGTGCCGGGTCGATCTTCCAGGTAATTGCCATAACTATTGGTTTTTATTGTGTGTATACAAATGCTCTTAATGGTGAAACATCAAATCATGTGCTACACTGCAATACGCTTCGCCGGGGACGTATACAATAATCCAGCTAGGGTATTATATTCCAGTTGCTGTAGAGCTTAGCTATAGATGGATGTAAATTGTTTTTTCGAAGGCTATAAATCAAACACCACAGGCCGGTTCACTGGCTCATAGAACTCGTTCAGTACACAAGCATTGATATAGCGGATGCCGTCGCGTCGCACATTCCCGAAGCTTTCGTGGATGTGGCCACACACGTGAGCTTTAGGCCTTATTTCCAGCACCTTTTTGAGCAGTTCGCGGCAGCCGACGTGCTGCCCATTGAGGGTAACATCGTGAATGCCGAACACCGGGCCATGGGTCACCAGGATATCGGTATTGGGCGGGATCAGTTGCCAATGCTTATTAATAGAAGCACCGCGGGGCTTATTGAAGGCCCAGCTGTAAAACCAGGGGGTTATGGGCGAGCCCCAGATGTTGAGGCCGTCCACGGTAGTGCCGCTATCGTTGAGGTAAATGACGTTCTCCGGGATCATATCCTCGATGGCCTTCAGTTTTTCGCGTTCAAAAAAGAAGTCATGGTTGCCGGCTATAAAGATTTTATACCGGAAAGGCAAGGCACTGAACCAGGCTAAAAAGTCTTCGATCTCTGGCCGTTTGCCCCGGTACGACACGTCGCCGGCATGTATGATCAGATCGCCATTGGGAATCTTTACATTGTGGTGCCGGCAATGGGTATCCGAAAGGGCAACAATTTTCAAATTGAAAGAAATTAAGTGTTTGGGTTAAACAAAGCTTTGCAGCCTACACAGGGCTGCTTATAAGTAAAGCCACCCTGGGGCAGCTTTACTCTGAAATTTATTTCCATGCAATGATTACCCGTTCCTGTCTGTACTGGTATTCCGGTTGCTGGACTGATCCTGTTGTTTCTTTTGCGGCTCCGAGCGCTGTCCACCTTTTTGGACGCCGTGATTGGACTTGCCGGGATTAGATGCCTGATCGAATCCCTGGTTGCTCTGGTTACTGGCACCACGGCCAGAACTTCCTTTTTTGTTATTATCACCTCTTCCGGACATAGTTTGTAATTTATTAGTGAACAGTATGTTATACACTTATTATGCCACTATAGAGCGTCATTTGCTATTCTGCATCTTAACGGATGCAACCCTATTTCTAAGAATTTGGCAGCCGGGTTAGGCCATTGAAGAGGTTACCAGCCTTTGCTGCCACACCTTCTTCTTTTTCTCGCGCTGCTTTTCCAGCAAGTTCATCACCGCAGCGGCTACCAGGCCTCCGGCCACGTAAAGGCCAACAGTCATCAGCGAGGTTTTTGTCGTGCGGCTGCTATACTTCGGGTTTAACCCCATGGGCTTGGGTAATAAAACCGCACCGGCACCGGCTGCCAGTCCTAACAAAGCACCTCTTACCAGGGGATGTGATTTGGTAGTGGCGCCTGCTACGCTATAATACAGGGCATTGCTTAGCAGGTCGCCCGCCAGGGTCCAGCGATAAAGTTCCCTTTCGTTGGGAGTTTTAGCATTTATATAGCGAAGGCCTTTAGCCAAAGCATTCATCCCCAACAAGTCCATACGCGGGGCGTTGGGTACCACTTTCTTGATTGTTTCATGGATGAGGGTTAGTGCTGCCGCACCTGCAAGCCCCCCTTCCAGGGCATAAATTCCTCTCATAGATTAGATCATTTTAAAATATTAGAATTACCCATCTGCCCATATACCTAAAAAATCAATGCCAAGGATGGGCATGAAAGAAGTTAAATGGCCTGCAGATGAAGATTTTAACGCTGGGTCTAAAGGAAAGGGGAATTGCTTCCGGAAAGCTTAACATTCAGGCAAGCCTCCCTGTCAAGGTTGGGTAAAAGAAGGAACTTATTTAATCACCACAGTCCCCAACTTTTTGGTGAGTTCTATTTCCATTTTTTTCAGGTGCTGGTGGGTCAGCCATAACCCTGGATTCTGCTGCGGGTCGGCATGTTCCATGTCGGCCTGGTTCTGAAGGATCAGCTTCTTGATCTTTCGCAGCTTTATGTAGCCTATAGCCGATTCTACTTCGTCCATCGTGGTATCTTTCTGGGATTTCAGGTAGTTGGACAGTTCGTCTTTATGGTCGGGATTGATGGTGCGCAGGAAGCTTTTGTAATCCTGCTCGAAGAGTGATTTCTGAAAACCGGTACTCTGGTTGATGTCTGACTTCCAGCGGTCGCTTTCCTCGTGGGGAAAATAAAGCAGCGATACGGCCAGGGCACTGACGGCAGGATCCTGGTTGTATACAAACAGGTTCTTGTCCACTGCCTGGTGGCTCTCCATGTAGGATTTATACGTGTTCAGGAGTC
>DASWYM010000094.1:0-19458 GCA_036404975.1 Chitinophagaceae bacterium | reverse complement strand
ATTGCCCAACGAGGAAGACGGCGTTAGAGAACATCAGCTTTCCATTCTCCCAGAAGGAACGGAAAAGGACGTTGTCGGCCAGGTAGGTAATGTTGCCGCGTCCCAGGTTCTGTACCCCAAAGAGCAGCCCGTCCTGCAGGCGGCGCTGCAGTTTGGAGCCTACAAAGCCTGCGATCTGCCGGTCGCGCTTGATGACACCCACGTTCCAGCCCCCGTCCTTGATGAAGTCGTAGATCTGATCGTCCTGCTTGAGGGTATAATAATAATTGGGGTAGCCAAACGCCAGTGGGTGGGTATTATCCAAGTCGACCTTGAAGATGGATCCGGGCGTCACATTGGCCAGTTCGTCGCGCTCGCGGTTCTCGTAGCGCTTCAGCGCATCGTACACGTCGCGCGAGTCGGTCTCTTCCACCTTTTTGGCCTTGATGGTCCAGTCCTGGCGGGCCAGCTGGGCCACTGCACCCTCCATGGCAATCAGGTTGCCACCGCCGATGACCCAGTTACGGAGTTGGTCTACCATAGGCTTTTCGTTCAGGAAGCGGTAGTTGCCGTCGGGCATGATCAGCACGTCATAATCACTGAGGCGTATGCGGCCCAGGTCATTGAGGTTGATGAGGGTGACGGGGTAATGTATCTGCTGGTCGAAGAAATGCCATACTTCCCCGGCGGACCCCGACCCTACGCCTTCCCCGGTAAGCAGGGCGATGCGGCGGGCTTTCATCATGCGCACGCGCGAGGAGCCAAAGTCGTAACCTTTCTCCACGAAACCGGAGCTCACAGGCGTGAGTTGTACGTTGTACTTATTGGCCAGGTCTCTCACCGTGCCCCACAGGTTGGGCACGTACTGGTTAGAAGTGCGCAGTATAATCATGGCGCCGCGATCGAAGGTTTGCCCGCCTGCTTCAAAAGGCTGTTCGTTATAGCGCACCCGGATCCCCCGCTGCAGAAGTTGGGAAGCAAGCTGCACAGCCGGCAGGCCGTTCCAGCGCACCACGTAAGCATAGGCATCGGTGGTAGGGTTGGTCACTTTGGTGCGTGCCGCCTCTTTAGCGCTTACCTCCAGGCGTTGGCCGGAAGCGAATGCTCTCAAGCCATACACATAAGGAAGCGACCAGGCAGTAATGTCGTAGGTGGCCGTATCGGAGAGATGCGACCGGGGTTCGAATAATACCTTTACCAGTGCGCTCTTGGCTTGTTGCGAAGGAATGACAATATCGTTTACTGCCAGGCTGAACGACTCTTCCCGGCCCGTATTATAGTTATAGCCTCTCTGGGAAGCGCTGCTGCGGCCGCTGCCGAACTGGATACCGTTTTTCTGCAGCAATTCCGTCAGGGCGTTGATGCGCTCGGCATCCCGTGCGTCCCACTTGATCACATACGACTTATAGTCGCCTACACCATTGGTAACGGCCCCGTTGAAGAACTTACCGAATTCCGATACGAGGCGGGCAGCATTCTGCGAAGCGATTTCTATGGTACTTAAGGAGGTAGTATAATGGTGCAAGGCCCGATCGTAAAGGGTCAGCGTATCTCCGGAAGCGGTGATCACGGCCGATCCGGCACGGCCACCGCCGCCGCCACCGGCCTGCTCATAGGTCATACCGATGGCCCCTGTGTAGGTGGGATAGGTATCGCCATAAGCGGGGTACAGCAGGTCGAACAACTCACGGGTAAAATACAGCCAGCCCTCCTGGTCGAAATAACGGGCATGGTTGCGGCCGATGGTGCCCTGGAACTCGCGCTGCCACGGAGTGATCACCTCGTGGAAAGGCTCTGCCGCCGGGGCAAAGTAGTAAGGACTATTGATGGACTGCTCGTGGAAGTCCACGTGCACCTGAGGCAGCCACTGGTTGTACAGCTTTACTCTTTGCTGTGTTTCCAGTTGGGTCTGCCAGGCCCAGTCCCTGTTCAGGTCGAAGTTGTAGTGGTTGGAGCGTCCGCCCGGCCACGGCTCGCTGTGCTCGCGGGCATCCAGGTTGGGGTTGGGTTGAGCGCCCACTACGGAGGTAAACCAGTTCACGTAGCGGTCGCGGCCATCGGGGTTGAGGCAGGGATCGATGACCACCACGGTATTTTGCAGCCACTCCTTGGTTTTGGTGTTCGATGGGTCCACCAGGGCGTAGAGGGTCATGAGCGACGCTTCGGAAGAGGAGGTTTCGTTGCCGTGCACATTATAGCTTAACCAGACCACTGCCGGTGCACCGGACGTGGAGCCGTTAGTACCGGACACGCGGGCCAGCGCCAGGTTGTTGGTCCGTATTTTTTCCAGGTTGGCGAGGTTGCCTGACGAAGAAATATAGGCAACCACCAGGGGTCGGCCTTCATAGGTCTGCCCGTACTGCTGCAACCGGACCATGCCGGGCACCGCCGATGCTACGTGCCGGTAATACTCCACGATACGCCAATGCGGGGTGTGGCGCTCTCCTATCTTATATCCGAAGAATTGCTCCGGGGATTGTAATTGGGCAAAGAGGGTACTGCTGATTAAGAGCAGGATAACTAAGAATCTCGTCTTCATGTCTGTAAATAAGGGTGTAATTTATATCGTAAAGGGAAGTGAACATGTCGGACACAAAAAAATTCCGGCACTAGCCGGAATTAGTACTCCATCGTAAATTGGTTTAGAAATCAAGCTCTGCCCGGGCAAACAGGAACCGGCCGTTATAGCCAAATTGGGTAGCCCGGCGGGAAAAGATAAACTGGTTGCTGCCGTTATTTCCTGGGTTGGCGACTTTTTCGGGATAAACATCCAACAGGTTGTTGGCTCCAACGGACAGGCGTAATCCATTGCTGAACTGGTAACCCACAGAGACATCCGTAATGACTTTAGCATCATACGTTTGCAAGAAAGCAGCCGTTGTGGTAGCTTCTTCCACCTCGCCAAAATAAGTATTACGCACAAAGAAGTTCCATTTGCTTACGTCATAGGAAAGCGTCAGTCCGGCTTTGGTCCTGGGCACCGAGCTTTCCAGGAAAATACGGCTGGCCTCACTGAAATAGATATTCTCTTTCCCTTTCAGCTTTTCGGAAGCTTTCACTTCCCCAACTTTCTTTGTCTTGGTCAGCGTTCCAACCAGGTCGGCTCTTAAATTACCAGCTGCGAGTTTTGTCCCATAAGACACCACAAGATCCACCCCTTTGGTTTCTGTATTGATAGCATTGGCAAAAAAGGCAGCCCTGTTCGCATTAGCGATAGCCAGCAGGCGATAAATCTCCTGGTCTACTGGTGAAGCGTTGGCTGCATTGCTTCCCTGGAACAGATCGGTGTACACGATCCGGTCGTTTATGCGGGTAAAATAGCCATCCAGGGTCACTTTAAAACTGCCGTAATTGCCGGTAAAGCCCGCGCTGACACTCTTTGACTTCTCCGGCTTCAAGGTCGGGATACCCAATAACTGAGCGGGGCGGCTGTCATTGGTGAACGTACCGACTTCATAAGGTATACCACTCACAAACAACGTAGCAGTTGTGGAAAAATAGCGCTGGTGTAAGGAAGGTGCCCTAAAACCGGTACTGGCTGATGCCCTAACGGCAAAGTTTTCTCTTACTTTATAGCGAAGGGCCAGCTTACCGTTAAGCGTAGTACCGAAATCATTGTAATTCTCTAACCTTGTTGCCACACTCAGTAAAAAAGAAGGCGAAAAATTAAACTCTCCGTCCAGGTAACCGGATACTGCACTCCTGGTAGCATTGATAGCATTTTCCGGACGAAATCCGGGAAATACCTGTGCACCGCCGGCCCTGGAAGAACTATCGGCGCCACCAAACCGGGTACTTACCGGTCCCTGGGGATCAGGAACCAGGATAGGTCGTCCATTGGCATCGATCCCCACCTGGCGGGCCTTGCCATAATCAGTATAGGAAGCCTCTTCACCGGGGAGCAACTGATAGCGCTCAAACCGGTGTTCGGCACCGAAGGCCACATTAATCCCACTGATCTTCTCAAAGCGCCGGGAAAAATCAAGGTTGGTGGTATTTTGGGTAAACACAGGCCCGCCGGCATTAAAGCGAGTCGGTGATCCTCTCTCCATGGACGAATTCAGCGAGTTCGCCACCCTGAAGTTGAATTGGTTCTGCCCGTACGTATTGCTGAAATCCACCGCCCAGGTCTTTAATTCCCCTTTAATCCCAAAGGCAAGCGATTTATCATATATATCCGAGTGGATTTCCGGAAGAAAGCCGAATGGATAGATGTCAATGACATTGCGGGACTCGTTGGGTAAGCGGTAAATGCCAGCGGCCTGCCCGTTACGGTAGCCAAGCCCTCCAAATAGGTAGAACTCGGTACCCTCTTCGTCGATAGGATAAGCGGCATTCATCATAAACTGCCCGCTCCGCAGCAGCGACTGACCCACGCGCTGCTTGAAATCGGCCCGGGTCTTATTGTTCGCCGTCAAAAAGGAATCCGTACGGTCCACGGTTTGCACCACTCCGGCAGCATTTCTCCCATTATAGCGCGAATAGATGGTTCCCGTCCGGTCACCGGCACGGCTCGTAGCGTCACGAAAGTCGTACGAACCCGAGAAGTTGATAAAGCCCCCCCTGGCTCCCATCGGTATACCGAAGTTGACGGCAGTCTGTATGGTTTCGCCATCGGTGATCGATTGGTCCAGGAAGTTTGTAAAGTGCGCACCTGCGGTCGCAGAAGCGCTTACCTGGTTAACGGAGCTCTTAAGAATAATGTTGATGACGCCTGCAATGGCGTCGCTGCCGTACTGGGCTGCAGCACCGTCTCTGAGGATCTCGACACGATCAATAGCCGATACCGGGATCGCGTTCAAATCCGTACCTACTGATCCTCTCCCGAATGTACCATTTACATTTACCAGGGCAGTATTATGCCTACGTTTTCCATTGATCAGCACCAGCACCTGATCTGGACCGAGCCCTCTCAGGGAGGCAGGATCGATGTGGTCGGTGCCATCCGAAACAGTTTGTGTGCCCGAATTAAAAGAGGGAGCCACATAGGTCAATATTTGATTGACATAAACCTGGGGGGCATCGCCTGCCAGCTTTTTGAGGTCAATCACATCCACGGGCACCGGGGTTTCCAATTGGGTTCTGGGCACGGAACGGGAACCCAATACCACTACTTCCTGTATCCCCCCTGCCTCCGTCAGGCTTAATTCAATATTAATGCGCTCATTGGCCCGAACGGTCACCGAATGACGGGCACTTTTGAACCCTACGTAACTAGCCACCAGGGTATACGTTCCTTCGGGAACACTGAGGGTAAACTCGCCTTCGGAATTAGTGATGGCCCCCCTGGATGTGCCGTGCAGAATAACGGAGGCGTTGCCCAATCGTTCGCCGGTTGGGTTCTTTACAACCCCCGATATCGTTCCGTGTTGAGCAAAAACAAAAGAAGAAAGAAAAAGGAAGGAGCACATCAGTCCTTTCCTTAGTGAAAAGGTGACAGCCAATCTCATGGTAGTAAGTTTAATTAGTTGATGGTTTTGTTTCTCCAGTAATTTAAGAAAATTTAGCTGCTTTTCCTGAAGCAAAATGCAGACAGGAGGAGATTATTCCTGCAACTTATAATTATAAAAAAACCCTGCCTTACGGCAGGGCCAGTTGACTTCAGACGGTTTAGGTTAACTGAAGGGACAACTAAGGAGTTTTCTCAAATGCATACATCCCAATAAAGATAAGCATTGGATTAAATATTCAAAGCTTTGGATGTATTGTGCAACCACACTCACGATTATAGTATCTTTCTGCACCAAACCCGGATTATGCGTTTCAGTTTTTATAGTATGGCCTTGCTGGTGGCTATTGCTTCCTGCTCCACGCGGAAGGCCGCCCTAAAGAATATCAACCCTTACCAGTATACGACCACCAAAAAAGTAGTGGCTCAAAACGGTGCAGTGGCGTCCGCCCATCCCCTGGCCAGCAAGGTTGGCGTAGAGATCATGAAGGCAGGCGGCAATGCGGTGGATGCTGCCATCGCTACCCAACTGGCCCTGGCCGTGGTATATCCCAACGCCGGCAACATCGGTGGTGGCGGCTTTATGGTGGCCCGCCTGGCCGATGGCACCAAGGTGGCCCTCGACTACCGGGAGATGGCCCCCGCTGCTGCCCACCGAGATATGTACCTCGATGCAGGTGGTAATGTTTTAGCAGAGAAAAGCCTCCGCGGCCACCTATCCAGCGGCGTGCCGGGCACGGTCGCGGGCCTGTTCGAAAGCCTTAAATATGCACGTCTCCCCTTTAAGCAATTGATCCAGCCCGCCATTGAGCTGGCCGAAAAAGGCTTCGTCATCACCGAGAGGGAAGCCTCTTCGCTCAATGGCCTGCAGGAAACCCTGGCCAAATACAACACCACCCCCAATGCGTTGCAACGGGATGGTTGGAAGGCAGGCGATACGCTGGTACAGCCCGACCTGGCCAAATCCCTGGTAAGGATCCGTAACAACGGCGCCAAAGGCTTTTATGAGGGTAAGACGGCCCGCCTTATTGTGGAAGAAATGAAGCGGGGTGGCGGTATTATCTCCCTGGAGGACCTGAAGAACTATAAAGCCAAATGGCGCACGCCCCACAGCTTTACCTATAAAGGCTATGGCATCGTGTCGATGCCCATGCCCAGCAGCGGCGGCGTGTTGATCCACCAGATGCTCAAAATGATCGAGGACCAGCCCCTGCCCTCCTATGGCCACAACAGCCCCCGGGCGGTCCAGCTGATGACCGAAGCGGAGCGCAGGGCCTATGCCGACAGGGCCGAATACATGGGCGACCCCGACTTTTTTAAAGTACCGGTAGATGCCCTGGTGAGCAATACCTACCTGAAGACCCGTATGAAGGACTACCGACCAGAGGTGGCCGGCAACAGCCAGGTCATCCGCCCGGGCACCTTACCAGGGAAAGAAAGCGAGCAGACCACCCACATCAGCGTTATAGACCGCGAAGGCAACGCCGTAGCGGTCACTACTACCCTAAACGACTCTTATGGCAGCAAGACGATAGTGGGCGGAGCGGGTTTTCTGCTCAACGATGAAATGGACGATTTCTCTGTAAAGCCCGGTGTACCCAACATGTACGGAGCGGTCGGTGGAGAGGCTAATGCCATTGCTCCCGGCAAACGCATGCTGAGCTCCATGACCCCTACCCTGGTACTTAATGATGGAAAGCCCTTTCTGGTAGTCGGCACCCCAGGCGGCACTACCATACCTACCTCGGTGTTCCAAACCATCGTCAACGTCATTGATTTTGAACTGGATACGGAAGCGACCGTCAACCGGCCCAAGTTCCACCACCAGTGGCTCCCCGACCGCATTGACGTAGAAAAAACCTTCCCGTTGGAGACCAGGACCGCCCTGGGGAAAATGGGGTATACCGTCCATGAAAGAAGCCCCATCGGGAGAACTGAAGTCATCAAAGTGCTGCCCGATGGCCGCTTTGAAGCCGTAGCCGACAGTCGCGGAGACGACGGAGCCGAGGGATTTTAAGCAGTTCAAGGTCAAAAACAACCATCAGCCTGCCTCCGACAGGAATGGCATGTTTTTTTAATCTATCTGGTTATCGCTAACCGATGAATCATTTGTCCTAAACCGTAACCCACAGAACCTTTCCCTTAATAAAAAGATCATTAAGGGAGTGTAGACGCACTACAGCTACCATGTGTGGGACAGATAGTTACTGTGGCGAATGAAACTAACATGCTGAGTGGCAACCCTTTTCAATTCCCTCACCAGGTTCTGAAAAACGTCCCCCGGCATGGAAGTAGGAAAAGTGATTGTTAACTATTACTTTTATCGCAACCATGAAAAAAATCTTTACTCTATCCGTATGCCTTAGTTCCGTCCTTTTCAGTTTTGGCCAGATCAAGTACGGCTTCTTTGCCGGTCCCCAGAAGACCGTTGCCCGTTACCTGGTAGCTGATGAAAAGCAGGAAACGAGTTGGAAGAATGGGCTCCAGGGAGGTGTGATGCTGAAAGTTCCTTTCGAGAACCAGCTATACTTTACTCCTGCCATTTATTACAGTTCCAAGGGCTATAGGGTATCGCTTAAAAACCCCGCTTTCCCTCCCGGGGAAGAAGCGGTGGGTAATGACGTGCGGGTCCACGCCATCGAGATTGCTCCCTTGCTGAACATCGACTTCACCAATAAAGAGAACCATATGTTTGTGCGCTTTGGCCCCTCCATCGATGTAGCTATCGGCGGCCGGGAACACATCTTCATGAGTGACGGTAAGGAAGTGGAGCAAAGCATGAAGTTCGCCAACACGGCTTACGGGCGCTTTACCTCCGCCGCCAATGTGCAACTGGGCTATGAGTTCAAAAGCGGCATTTTCATGCACGCCCATTATGCCCAAGGCCTGGGCAGCATGAACAATTCCGACTACGGCCCCATTATCCGGCACCGCCTGTTTGGCATATCAGTAGGCGCATTTTTCTGGAAAAATCCGAACGTGATCGATACGAGGGTGATAGAATAACCATCACTCCTTGTAAATCTTCACCACGGCTTTCCCATCGGGCTTAATATACCCGCGGTACATTCCTTCAGTATTGAAGGGCATGGCTATATTGCCGTTCTTGTCCACGGCTACCAGTCCGCCGTCGCCACCCAGTTGCGGCACCTTTTCCATGATCAGCACGTCGGCAGCCTTTTTCAGCGACAGGTTCTTGTATTCCATCAGGTCACTGACCGACTTGGCTACTACAAGGCGGATAAAGTACTCCCCCCAGCCGGTGGAACTGATGGCACAAGTGGCGTTGTTAGCATAGGTTCCGGCGCCAATAATGGGCGCATCGCCTACCCTCCCGAACTTCTTATTGGTCATCCCGCCAGTGCTGGTAGCGGCCGCCAGGTTACCATCCATATCGAGGGCCACAGCGCCAACGGTACCGTATTTATGATCGCGGTTGGCGGGCTGCTTCACACTGGCTTCCTGCTGGGTACTGTCGTGGTCGAGTTCCATCTTCTGGGTATCCTGCTTTAGGAGGCGCTGCAGCGACTGGAAACGCTCCTCGGTATAGAAATAACTAGGATCAACAATCTCCAGTCCCCTTTCCTTAGCGAACTTTTCGGCGCCGTCGCCGATCATCATCACATGCTCACTTTTTTCCATAACCGCCCGGGCAGCCGTAATGGGGTTCCTAATGGTTGTCACTGAAGCTACGGAACCGGCGGCCAGGTTCTTTCCGTTCATAATGGCGGCGTCCAGTTCGTTCTTTCCTTCATGGGTAAACACGGCACCCTTACCGGCATTAAAAAGGGGGCTGTCCTCCATCACCCTCACGGCAGCCTCCACGGCATCCATGGACGTACCACCTTTGCTCAAAATGGCATAGCCGGCCTGCAGAGCCTCTTCCAGGGCTGCCTGGTAGGCTTTTTCCTTTTCCGGGGTCATGTTCTTTTTCAGGATGGTGCCGGCACCTCCATGGATGACCAGCACATAGTTTTTGCGTCCAGCCTGGGGATTCTTTTGTGCATTCACATTCATCATACAAATCACGGTTAACAAGATGAGCAGGTATCTCATTGCCTTAATGCTTTTAAAGTAGGTATTGTACCTGCAATATAACCCTTCATCACTATTTCACATTTTTTTGCTTTAACCTCGCGGTATTGAATTTGTCTTAAGAAGGCTAATAGCTATTTTTACACCTAAATGCACCATCCTGAGGAAAGTTGCTAAAATATCTCTCGCAGTACTTTTATCACTCTTAATCCTGTTTTGCCTCACCGTAGCCTTTGTGCAATCGGATTGGGGACAGAACTGGCTGGCTACAAAAGTCACCGCTAAACTTTCCCGGGACCTGCGCAACCGCATCTCCATCAAGCATCTCGAAGTCGGCTTTTTCAACAAGATGAACCTGGAAGGCGTGCTGGTGGAAGACAGAAAGCGCGATACTCTGCTCTATGCAGGGCTGGTACAGGTACGCATTACCGACTGGTTCTTTTTAAAAAACAAGGCCGAACTGAAATATATTGGCCTGCAAGACGCCATCATCAACTTCAACCGGCGGGACTCAGTGTGGAACTACCAATTCCTGCAGGATTACTTCGCCTCACCCAGTACCGGGCAAAAAAAACAGTCTGGCATCGAGTTCGACCTGAAAAGAGTGGTCATGAACAACGTGGCCTTCCGGCAGAAGGATGCCTGGGTGGGCCTGGACCGCTTCATCCGGGTGGATGCCCTCGACCTGGACTCCCGCGAACTCTCCATTACCAATAAAACTATAAATATTTCCAACCTCGACCTGGTAGGCCCTGTGTTCCAGGAATTCTCCTATACCGGCCTTCGGCCAAAAAAACCGGCAAAGCCTAAACCTGAGCACCCCGACGGAGCGCAGGCATGGAATCCCGAGAACTGGAAAGTCCTTATCAACAGCCTGACCATAAAGAACGGCAGGTTTAAGCTGGACCAGAAGACACTTACCCCTTCCTGGGCACACTTCGATGGGCAGCACCTGGATTTCAGCCAGATTGGCGCTAACATTAAAAACTTCCGCCTCACGGGTGATACGCTGACGGCCCGCGTCGACCTCACCACCCGCGAACGAAGCGGCCTTTATGTACGCCAACTCAGGGCCGACTACCGCCTTCATCCCCAACTCATGGAGTTCGACGACCTACTGCTGAAAACCAACCGCAGCTCCCTGAATGATTACTTCGCCATGCAGTTCGAAGACATGAGTGCCATGAGCAACTTCATCCACGAGGTGAATATGCACGCCACCTTCCACAACAGCACCCTGGCTTCGGACGATATCGCCTTTTTTGCCCCGGATGTAAAGAACTGGAACAAGGTGTTTGTCATCGACGGTAAGATAAGGGGCAAGGTGGATGCCCTGGCCGGCGACAACGTCACTGTGCGTGCGGGACGGAATACCGCCCTTAGCGGGGACTTCAACATTGTGGGGCTGCCCAACGTAAACGAGACCTACATCAACGTGGAAGCCAGCGAGCTGCGCACCAACTATGCCGATGCCGTCACCTTTGTACCGGCCCTGCGCAAGGTGACCACGCCCAACCTGCGCAAACTGCAATACATCCGCTTCACTGGCACCTACACCGGCTTTATCAACGACTTTGTAACCTACGGTACGGTGGAGACCGCCCTGGGCACCCTTACTTCAGACCTGAACATGAAGCTGCCAAAGAATGGCGAGCCTGTTTATTCAGGCAGTATCTCGACCAATAACTTCCGCCTGGGTCAGTTCATCAACAACAGCCAGCTGGGCGACATTGCCTTCGACGGTGATGTAAAAGGGCGGGGCTTTCACTGGAACACCCTCGATATGCAGATCGATGGCACTGTGCGCAGGATCCGCTACGGCAACTATACCTACCAGAACATCACAGCCAACGGGCGGCTGAACCGGCGGACCTTTGACGGCGATTTTGTCATCAAGGACCCCAACGCCGACCTGAGCCTGAGCGGCCTGATCACGTTTTCCGGTCCCCAGCCGGCTTTTGATGTGGAGGCCGACATTGTAAAGGCCAACCTGCAGGCCCTGCAACTGACCAAAGAAGATCTGTCCCTGAGCGGCCAATTCAACCTTAACCTGAAGGGTTCCAACCTGAGTAATATTCTGGGAACGGCCCGCATCAGCAACGCCACCCTGCTACAGGGCGGGCGCCGGCTTTCCTTCGACTCACTAAATGTTTATTCTTCTGTAGTGAACGGGGTGCGCACCTTCCGGGCCAGTTCCAACGAATTCGACGCCACTATCCGTGGCCAGTTCGACCTGGCCACCCTTCCCGATGCCTTTACCCTTTTCCTCAGCCGCTATTACCCCTCCTATATACGCCCGCCGCGTCGCCATTTACCCAACCAGGCTTTCACATTCGATATCACTACTGGTATGGTGGAGGATTATATCAGGCTGGTGGAACGCCGCCTGTCGGGTTTCAACAACAGCCATATCAGCGGCTCGCTGAACGTAGCGAACAGCTCTCTGGAACTGGATGCGAATGTGCCAGCCTTTGCTTTTGCCAACTACAGCTTTTCCGACGTAGAGGTAAAGGGTAATGGCAACTTTGAACGCCTGCTCCTGAACGGTCAGGTTAACAATGCAGTGGTCAGCGACAGCCTCGTATTCCCCCAGACCACATTTAGTATCGAGGCGCAGAACGACGTTTCCAACATCAACATACAAACGACCGCTAACCAGACCATCAACAAAGCCGACATTTCTGCCCAGGTGCGCACCTTTTCCAATGGAGCGACCGTATTGTTCAACCCCTCCTCTTTTGTGCTCAACGGCAAGACCTGGAGCATCGAGCAGGGCGGTGAGCTGGACTTCAGGAAGAACACTGTCGTACAGGGCAGCCTGGTGCTGCGCGAGTCGAACCAGGAGATCAGGGTAAGCACCCACCCTTCGGATATTGGGAGCTGGAACGACCTGAACATTTCGCTGGTCAATCTGAACATTGGTGACCTCTCCCCCTTATTTGTAAAGAAAGAACGCATCGAAGGCGTACTCACCGGCCAGATCACGGTTGAAGACCCGCAAAGCCGTTTCAATGTCATAGCCAACAACCTGAGGCTGGACCAGCTGCGTGTGGACAATGATTCTATCGGCTCTGTGCAGGCCTCCCTGTTCTATAACAACAACACCGGTCTGCTCACTGGCAATGGCAGTAACATCGACCCGGAAAGCCAGATTCGCTTCGACCTGGCCCTCGACTTTAAGGATACGGCCAACCTGCACCGAGACCGCATCTCCGTGATACCGGTTAACTACCCGGTCAAGATCCTGGAGCGCTTTATCGGGACGCTGTTCTCCGACTTGCAGGGCTACGTGACCGGGCGGCTCGACATTTTGGGTGAAGGCACCAACCGCGACTACGTGGGCAAGGGCCGGCTGAGAGACGCAGGCCTTAAGGTGAACTTTACCCAGGTATTCTACCGCATCGATGATACGGATATCACCCTGACGGAAAACTCCATTGACTTTGGCACCGCCAAACTCCGCGACCGCGAGGGCAATACGGCAACCCTGAGGGGAAGCATTTCGCACAACTCCTTCCAGGACATGGTATTCGATATCGTGGCCGAGGTGGACAGTAAGCCCATGGAACTGTTGAATACCAACTTCAACGACAACCAGATGTTCTATGGAAGGGCTAAGGGAACCGGCTCTTTCGTGCTGATTGGCCCGCAATACGACATGAACATGTACATCGAGGCCCGCGCCTCGGAAACGGACAGTTCCTTCATCACCCTGCCGCCATCCCGCTCCCGCGAAACCGGGGCCGCCGACTTTATGGTGGAACGCAAGTATGGTCGCGAAATGACACGCGAAGAGTACCGTGGCTCCACCAGCAACATGACCTACGAAGTGAACCTGACGGCCAATCCCATGGTGCTGGTCGAAGTGGTGCTCGATGAGCTAACCGGCGACATCATCCGTGGCCGAGGCGTGGGTAACCTGCGCCTGCGCGCGGGCACTTCGGAGCCCCTCTCTATCCGGGGACGCTACGATATCCAGGAGGGAAACTACCTGTTCACCTTCCGCTCCTTCTTCAAAAAGCCGTTTGAGCTGCAAACCACCTCTAACAACTTTATTGAGTGGACCGGCGATCCCTACGACGCCCGCATCAATATTGATGCTGTGTACCGTGCCGAGAACGTGAGCTTTGCACCGCTGGTATCCAGCATGTCGCTCACCCAGATCAACCCCCGCCTGCGCGGTGACGTGAACGTGGTAGCGATGCTCCAGGGTGAGCTTTTCCGACCCGCCATCTCGTTCCGCCTTGAATTCCCGGAAAGCAATGCCGTACAGGCTTCTCCCGAGTTTGCTTTTGCCCTGCAGCAAATCGAAAAGAATACCGCCGAGATCAACAAACAGGTGACCAACCTGGTGATCTTCAACTCTTTTGCTCCCTACGAGGGATCATCGCCCGGCTATAGCCCCTTTAGTGAGTTCGCCTATAACACTATTTCGGGGCTGTTCTTTGGCGAAGTGAACAAGCGCCTCAACCAGCTGCTCTCCAAGATACTGCGCAACAACGACCTGTCGTTCAACTTTACCGGGTCGCTGTATAATCGCAACTTTATTAACCCCGACAATAAAGGCTTCCAGGTTCCCAACCAGGGCAACCTGAACTTCAGCGTAGGAGCGCCCCTGCTCAACGAACGCGTGGAGGTCACCTTCGGGGGCACCTTCGATGTACCCATTGAATCAGACATCAATGAACGGGTGCGCCTCTTCCCCGATGTGAACGTGGAGATCAAACTGAACCAGTCGGGAACCATCCGGGCCACTTTCTTCTACACTGCAGCTCCCGACTTTTTATCCGTCGGGTCGGATATCTCCCAGCGCGCGGGTGCCAAGGTTTCTTACCGCAAGGAATTTGACTCGCTGACCGAAGTATTTTTTGGACGCCAGAAAGGAAAGCTGAAAGACAGTATTGCCACCAGGGCCGTTATCCCTCCTACAGACTCCACCCGCAGGGATACGAGCTCAGCGGACAATTAAGCCGGAGATCGAGAGTCATTCGATCAATAAGTCTTTGAATATATCCCCAACCCTCGTCCCACGGTCCAAGCAAGACGGAAGAGGAGTTCTGTCCAAGACCAGTGCGCCTATTTTTGGACGGTTCCCTGCCTTATACCATTTTCCCTGGAGTAACCCGGTCAAACCAACCAGCGCCCCCTTCCCAAGCAATAAGCAGAGCCCTTTCCCAAAAGTGTCACCAGGGAGACGCCCAGAATAAGGTAGTCCTACGCCCTGCTGATACCCTGCCAACGCCCTCTCCACCGCCCCTTTGTCGCTCCTTTGCAGCCCCTTTTGAGCCCCCGTATAAGGGAGCGGAAGAGGGGCTGCAGAGGGGCGACAAGAAAGCCGGACAGGGCCACGGCAACAGCCGTTGGTTTGCTTACGCTCCCTTTCAGAATGCTATAGTCCTGGCTATACCACCCTATCCTGGTGAAGGAATCTTTTCGCCGACAGGTGGAGCACCAGATAATATCTCAGCCTGTCCCATTTGCGGTAAAGACAGCCCGATTCTGGAAAAGGAGGCATTCAAGCCCGGCTAATGATTAACCGGGCTTGAGTAAAATGATTGTGTGTGGATTATCTTATTGTAAGGCCTTAAAGTTCTTTCAGAATCTCGTGACCCAGCTTGTCCCGCTTGGTGCGCAGGTAGCGTTCGTTGTGGGGATTGGGACAAACAATCAGCGGCACATTCTCCTTGATTTCCAGCCCGTATCCGATGAGACCTACGCGCTTTTTGGGGTTGTTGGAAATCAGCCTCAGCTTGGTGATGCCCAGGTGGCGCAGGATCTGCGCTCCTACGCCGTAGTCGCGCTGGTCCATCTGGAAACCCAGGTGCAGGTTGGCTTCTACGGTATCCATACCCTGTTCCTGCAGGCGGTAGGCCTTCAGTTTGTTCACAAGGCCAATGCCACGGCCCTCCTGGTTCATGTACAAAATGGCACCCTTGCCTTCGGCTTCCACCATTTCCATGGCCTGGTGGAGCTGTTCGCCGCAATCGCAGCGCATGGAAGCCAGGATATCGCCGGTAAAACAGGACGAGTGCACTCTGACCAGCACAGGCTCGCCCGGCTCCCAACTGCCTTTAATGAGGGCCAGGTGCTCGTTGCTGGTGTTCTTTTCCTGGAAAGCAACCAGCTTGAAGTGACCATACTTGGTGGGCATATCCACCCGTACGATTTCGTCGATGAGCGAGTCGCGTTTCAGGCGGTACTCGATCAGGTCTTTTATGGAAATGATCTTAAAGTCAAACCGCTCGGCCACTTCTTTCAGCTGGGGCAGGCGTGACATGGAGCCGTCGTCGTTCATGATCTCCACCAGCACCCCGGCAGGCTCCATACCGGCCAGGCGGGCCAGGTCAATAGCCGCTTCGGTGTGACCGGCACGGCGCAGCACGCCGCCCTTCTTGGCCCTCAGCGGGAAAATATGTCCCGGGCGGCCCAGGTTCTCGGCTTTTGTTGTTGGATCAATGAGCGCCTGGATGGTCTTGGCGCGGTCCTGCGCCGATATACCGGTAGTGCAGCCATGTCCCAGCAGGTCTACCGATACGGTAAAAGCCGTCTCATGCAGGGCGGTATTGTTGTTGACCATTAATTCCAGTCCCAGTTCATCGCAGCGGTCCTCGAGCAGGGCCACACAGATGAGTCCCCGGCCGTGCTTACTCATAAAATTGATGACTTCAGGTGTAACGTTTTGAGCAGCCGTGATGAAATCGCCTTCATTTTCGCGGTCTTCATCATCCACCACCACCACCATCTTCCCCAGCTTGATATCCTCGATGGCGCTTTCTATAGAGTGTAACATAAGGCTTGTTTCCGCAAAGGTATAGGATGCTCCGCAATCACTTCCTTAAAATGAAAAAGCAGCATCCAGACTGAATCTTGGGTCTTTATAACGGAAGTGCGTACTGGAGAGTCCAGGTATATCTCAGCCATATACTCCTGCTCTTAATTACTTAACTTGTTAATGAAAAGATAAACTTATGCACAGAAAACTACTCCCCTTGCTCTTTATGAGCGTTCTGTTCACCACCTTTTTGCAAGCACAGGTAACGACAAGTACGTTGACCGGCACGGTTAAGGACCCATCGGGACAACCCTTAGTGGGCGCTACCATTTCTGCGACCAACTTGTCCACAGGCAGAGTATATCAAGTCACCACCAACCGCAACGGCGGTTATAACATTTTCAATATGATTCCTGGCGGTCCGTACCGGATAGCCGTCAGCTACACTGGCTATGAAACTCAGACAAGGGATGACATCACTCTGTCGCTGGGCGAGGCACCCAGCCAGGACTTCGTGCTGACCGCCCGTACCGAAGCTTTGTCGGAAGTGGTGGTTGCAGCCACGCGCACCACCCCCAACCGACTGGGAAGTGAAACCACCATTGGCCGCGACAAAATAGCCAACCTTCCCACTGTAGGGAGGAACCTGAGTGACCTGCTGCGCTTTACCCCGCAAGCCCGCATTACTAACGGCGGTGGCGTGGCCATCGCAGGGCAGAACAACCGCTACAACACCTTTATGATTGACGGGGCGGTGAACAATGATGTTTTCGGCCTGAGTGAAAGCGGCACCAATGGCGGCCGTGCCGGGGCCCCTCCCATCAGCCTCGATGCCATCGACCAGATCTCGGTGCAGGTGTCGCCGTTCGACGTCTCGCTGGGCAACTTCACCGGCGGCGGCATTAATGCCATTACCCGCAGCGGGTCGAACAAATACACCGGTTCGGTGTACTACGTGTTCCGCAATGAAGACCTGGCGGGCCGTTCGCCTATACCCGTGATGGTAGGCGGCAAGGAAACCCGCCCCAAACTGGGCGACTTTGCTAATAAGACCTACGGTTTCCGTGTAGGTGGCCCCATCATCCGCAACAAGCTGTTTTTCTTCCTCAATGCCGAAAGGCAGGACGATACCCGTCCGCAACCTTTCGATGAGGGCAGTTACCGTGGTGAGGCCCTGCGAAATGATAGTCTTAGTGTGCTGACCAACTTCTTGAGAACTACCTACAATTATGAATTAGGTGATTATATCAATAACCCTGATATCGTTCAGGGTACCCGAATTGCTACGCGGGTGGATTACAACCTATCGGACAAGCACCAGTTGATGGCCAGCTACCGCTATACCAACCTGGAGCGAACGAACCCCAGCCGCAGCTCGGCCAACAGCATCAACTTTGTGTCGGGGGGTGAATTCTTTCCTTCGGTACAGCATTCGGGAACGGCTGAATTTAACTCCCGCTTTACCAACAAGATCAACAATAAGTTCAGGGCCAGCTATACCAACGTCGTAGACAACAGGGATCCTGTAGGAACCGCCTTCCCGGCAGTAGCCATTCGAGATGCCCTCGGCACCATCAACATCGGCAGCGAATTCAGTTCAATGGCCAATTTGCTGGAGCAGGACATCCTGAACCTTTATGATGCGTTCAAGTACAATACCGGCAGACACGTGGTGACCGCTGGCTTTGATATCGATATCAACAAGACGTACAACCAGTTTCTTCAGAACAACTTTGGCAGCTATGAGTATCCCTCTATCGGAGCCTTTATAAGGAACGAAACAGTGAGCCGTTACCGGAGAACGTACTCACTGGTGAGCAATAAAAGTGGGGACGAAAGCGAAGGAACGGCTGCCGAGTTCAACACCTACCGCCTGGGCTTTTTCCTGGGGGACGATTTCAAGATCACCCCGAACGTGACGCTGACTTTTGGCCTGCGTGCCGACCGCACTGCGTTTAACGACAAGCCTGCGGTCGATGCTTTCTTCCGCGACACTGCCTCACAGATCCTTAGCCAGTTCTATGATCTGAAAGGGGCGCAATCTGGCCAGATCTATGATCCCTCCTGGCAGTGGTCGCCGCGCCTGGGCTTCCGGGCCACCCTGCCCGAAGAAAACATAACCATTCGCGGGGGTGTGGGCATGTTCTCCGGAAGGATTCCCCTGGTATGGCCGGGTGGCGTCTACCAGAATACAGGGGTTACCGCAGGGGCTATTGATGTCTCCCGACCATCCGGCCAATCAACCATCGTAATGGCTAACGGCCAGCCCTTGCTTTTCCGCTCCGATATTGGCAACCAGTACACCGGTGCCGATTTCGGTTTCAGCGGTCTGCGCACCTTCCCTCAAGGCTCTATGAACATCATTGCCCGCGACTTTAAAATGCCGCAGGTGCTGAGAACTACCCTGGGCTTTGATAAACGCATAGCCAACGGCTGGACCTTTAATATTGAAGGGATCTTTACAAAAAACATCATCGAGGTGGATTGGCTCAACCTCTTGTGGGATCCTACCAAGCGCGTAGAAACTACCGGTCCGGACAAAAGAACAGTATACGACCCCCGTTTAACCCTGGATGCGCGCAAGATCGCCCTCCGTCCCTACCTGCCGCTGGCACAGCGAAATCCTTATACCAACATTATCCTGATCAGTAACAATGAAGACCGTAAGGGTTATGCATATAATTTCACAGCTGGTGTGGACAGGGCTTTCCGCCAGGGTTGGGCACTGAATGTCAACTATACCTATGGCAGCTCTGTAGTAAAAAATGAAGCCACCAGTTCAATAAACAACTCCAACTGGGCTAACATGGAAGCCATTAGTGGCAGGAACTACATTGGCCTGACCAATTCGGACTTTGACCTTGGCCACCGCATTTATGCCTACGTTTCTAAAACCTTCAACTACCTTAACAACAGGCTATCGACTACCATCACGCTGGATTATACAGGACAATCAGGAAGCCCGTACAGCTATACCATGACCAACAATATTGCAGGCGACAATGTCAACTTCAACGACCAGATGTATGTTCCCACGGCTACAGAGGTCCAGCAAATGGTATTCCTGAATAACACAACAGGAGGTGTTACCTACACCCAGGTACAGCAAAGGGAGCTATTCAATGAGTTTATCGAGAAAGATGATTACCTGAGCGAACGTCGTGGCCAGTTTGCCGAACGCAACGGTGCGCGCCTCCCCTTTACGAACATATTCACGCTAAAG
>DASWYM010000093.1:0-6259 GCA_036404975.1 Chitinophagaceae bacterium | reverse complement strand
GTACTTCTGGGTCTGCTCGTCGGTGAGCTTCAATTCCTCTTTAACGGTTTTATCCCAGTCGGCATGGTCCTTCTTTACTTCTTTCACTGGTTTCGTTTCTGATTGTTGCTGGGCTACTGCTGTGGTAGCTACTGCAGCGGTCATGAACACGAATAGCAATAGTTTCTTCATAATAGAATGATTTAGAGTGAGTGAATGAACAGGTACTGGTAAGAGTGCGGAGGTGAATCGCCCTGCCTGAAGAAAGAATAGTGCCAGTTTTGGGTGGCCCAGGGAGAGAAGGCTGTACGGGTGGAGGGGCTGACAGGCGGTTCAAGGTGCTTAGTCAGGAGACTAAGCACAACGTGGTGCAAATGTGCAAATGAGGAAATGTGCAGATGTGCAAATGTGGAAATGAGGGAAGGCAGGAATGCTTTGCGACCTCCGGGTGCGGAATAGGGGAAAAGAAGGGATAAGATGGGAAGAAAAGGAACCGGGGTTTGGAAATGGCCTTACCGAAATGGTACATTAGCGAATGTGAGAATTAGTAAATGTGCAAATGAGAGAGCTGCCGGGTCCCGACGCGTCCATAGGGCCGCGCCGGAGACCCGGCAGCGAAGAAATCAGGTGTTTTCTTTGCTTGAAGCTTGCAGCTTGTGACTTGGAGCTTCTCTTTATAGTTCTTTGACATTGCGGATCTGTAGCTGATGGGGACCTGGGCTGCAGATTATCAGGGGTCCCGGTGGTGGAGGTGCGTGAGGACACGCACCGCGGCGGTGGGTCCCGGTGACTTTTCACGATTCACGGCTAAGCTCGCAGCTCGAAACTCGCAGCTTATTTAAACAGCTCGTAGGCCAGGAAGCTCATGATATAGGCCAGGCCGGTCATGTAGACGAACTGGATAACGGGCCACTTCCAGGTCTTGGTCTCGCGGCGGGTGATGGCCAGGGTGCTCATGCACTGCATGGCAAACACATAGAACACCATCAGCGAAATGCCGGTTGCCAGGGTAAAGAGGATCGTGCCGTCGGGGCGGCGGGCCATGCGCATCTTATCGCGCAGGCGCATGCCTTCGTCGTCATCGCCAACGCTGTACAGGGTGGCCAGGGTACCCACGAACACCTCGCGGGCGGCAAAGGAGGTGATCAACGAAATGCCGATGCGCCAGTCGTAGCCCAGGGGCGTAATGGCAGGCTCGATGGCCTTGCCCATGATGCCGGCCCAGGAGTTCTCCAGCTTGGCGGACCCGTACTCGCGCTCGATCTGTTCGGCGGGCAGCACGTTCTCGACCCGGGCCTGCTGGTAGCGGCGGTCCACTTCTTCCATCCTGCCGGAGGGGCCGAAGGAGCTCAGGGCCCACAGGATCAGGCTGATCACCATGATCACCTTACCGGCTTCGACTACGAAGATCTTGGCCTTGTTGATCATGGTCTGCACCACGTTGTTCCACCGCGGCGAGCGATAGGTGGGCAACTCAAGGATAAAGAAGCTCTTTTCCTGTATGTTGATAAACCACTTGGCGATATAGGATACCACCAGGGCGGTAACCAGCCCCAGCAGGTAAAGACCCATCATCACCAGTCCCTGCAGGCTCAGGAAGCCCAGGACAAAGGTGTTGGGGATCACCAGGGCAATGAGGATGGCGTATACCGGCAGGCGGGCCGAGCAGCTCATCAGCGGGGTGATCAGTATCGTAAGTAAACGTTCTTTGCGGTTCTCGATGTTGCGGGCGCTCATGATGGCCGGCACCGCACAGGCAAAGCCCGAGATGAGGGGCATCACGCTCTTTCCGTTCAGGCCCACGCTGCGCATCAGCCGGTCGGTCAGGAAGGAAATGCGCGCCATATAGCCCGTGTCTTCCAGCAGGGTAATGAGGCCAAAGAGGATCATGATCTGGGGCACGAACACGAGGATGCCGCTGAGACCCGCCACGAACCCATTGATCAGCAGGTCGCTCCACCATGCTTCGGGCAGGTTGTTCGACAGCCAGCCGCTCGTAAAGGAGAAGCCCGCCTCGATCCAGTCCATGGGGTACTGGGCCAGCCAGAACACGCTCTGGAACAGCAGGAACAGCACGGCCAGCAGGATCCCGTAGCCCCACTTGCGGTGCAGCAGCACGTTGTCGAGCTTATCGGTGAGAATGGTCTGCTCCAGGGGATCGGGCTCGGCCACGGCCACCTGCATCACCCGCTTGATGCGGCTATAGCGTTGTAGGATCTCGTCGGCTTGGGTGCGTGTATGGTTGAAATTATGTTTGCGCTCGATGTTTTCGATGGTCTCCTGCATCGAATCATTAAGCTTGAAGTGCTCGTGGTTGATGAGGAAGTGAATGGCCTCGTAGTCGCTCAGGTCGGCCAGGTGCTCCTGTACATCCATGATAGGGCCGGCTGCCAGGGCTTTATTGTCGATAAAGTCGCGGGCGGGAATCTTATACAGGTTGGAGGCCGTCTGCTCGATGGCCTTCTTCAGCTGGGGGATCCCCTTTTGCCTGCGGGGGTTAACCGACACGACCGGCACGCCGAGCTCGCGCTCCAGTTCCGACAGGTCGATGTGGATGCCCTTGCGCTTGGCGATATCCACCATGGTGAGGGCCAGCACCACCGGCTTTTTAAGGTCGATGATCTGGGTACAGAACAGGAGGTTGCGCTTCAGGTTGGAAGCGTCGACCACCACCACGTACACGTCGGCCTTGATATCAGTGTCCTGCTCCATGAGCACGCGGTAGCTTACCCACTCGTCGAGGCGCTTGGGATAAAGGCTGTAGGTGCCGGGAAGGTCAATAATATTGGCGGTGAGCGCATCGGTGAGGGGCATGGTGCCCGTCTTTTTATCGACGGTAACGCCGGGGAAGTTGCCCACCTTCTGGTTCAGGCCGGTGAGGACGTTAAACAGGGAGGTTTTCCCGCTGTTCGGGTTGCCAACTAATGCGATATGTACGGTATTCTGGCCCAATTGCGGATGCAAAGGTAGCCTGAGCCATTTGTACCCACTTACGAGATTGGGAGTTTTAGAGAAAGCTTAAGGAATATTTTGTACGGAATTGGCTGATCGCGCGTCTATTACATTGATCGGCAAGCTAATTTTGTCCTTCCTTCATCCCTTTAAATATTTGGTATGGTCCTGAGTCGCTCTAAAATCTTCCTGTGGTTATTGTTGGCAGCCTCTTCTGCCAGTGCACAAAAGCTGAAAAAAGACGAAAAGCAGTTGGTTGCCAACCTGCAGCAGCACGTACAATTCCTGGCCTCTGACCAGTTGCAGGGCCGACGTACAGGCACGGTGGGCGAAAAGTTGGCGGCTGACTATATTAGTAAGCAGTTCCAGGTGGTGGGTCTGCAGCCCAAGGGTACGGCTGACTACCTGCAACCCTTCGATATGGCCGAAGGAAAACAGGTGAACCCTGCTACCTTCCTATTTATCAATGGCCACGAGCTGAAGCTCAACAAGGATTTCTTCCCCTTGGTGTTCAGTGCCAACAAGTCGTTGGAAGCGATGCCTTCGGCCGCCATCCAGGAATCGGATATGCCCTGGTTTCTCGACTTGAAGGAGGTGCTGGACGAGAACGGGAATAACCCCCACTTCGATGTGAGCGAGGCCCTGCGCAAGAAAGCAGCCGATATGGGCTCCCGCGGTGCCACGGCGGTGATCGTGTACAATACGTCGGATAAGAAGGATGGCCTGGCCTTCAACGGCAAGGATGGCGCCGCGTCCCTGTCTATCCCGGTGATCTATCTTTCCAAAGATGCCGCCACCAAGTACCTGTCCGATGAATCGGCCAGCCTGGAGATAAAGCTGAAGACCGACATCGGTCCTAAGAAGCGCACCGGTACCAACGTGGTGGGCTATATCGATAACGGCGCACCCCGCACCGTGGTGCTGGGTGCCCACTTCGACCACCTGGGCTTTGGTGAGGACGGCAACGGCCTGGCGCGCGGCGATGGGCAGCAGGTGTTCAACGGTGCCGACGACAACGCCAGCGGTGTGTCGGCCCTTATAGAACTGGCCCGCCTGCTGAAGGCATCCAGGGATAAGTCGAGCAACTACCTCTTTATTGCTTTCTCGGGCGAAGAGCTGGGCTTGTACGGCTCCAAGTATTTCGTAGAGAATCCTACGGTCGATATCAGCAAGGTCAGCTACATGATCAATATGGATATGCTGGGCCGCCTCAACGCCGCCGAGCCTACCATCACTGTAGGCGGCTTTGGCACCTCTCCTGCCTGGGGCGAGGCCTATGCCAACACGGGCAAGAAAGGACTGTATGCAGCGAACCTGAAGTTTAAGTACGATTCTACCGGTACAGGTCCCTCCGATCATACTTCCTTTTATAGAAAGAATATTCCTGTGCTGTTCTACTTTACGGGGCTGCACACCGATTACCACAAGCCATCGGATGATGCCGACAAGATCAACTATGTAGGGCAGATGAACATTGTGAAGCACATCCTGAGTGTGGTGGAAACGGCAAACCGCCAGCCCGAGAAACTGGCCTTTACCAAGACCCGCGAGGTGCAGATGGGCTCTTCTGTCCGCTTTAGCGTGACGCTGGGCATCATGCCCGACTACACCTACAGCGGTGCCGGTGTGCGTGTGGATGGAGTAACCGAGAACCGCCCGGCCCAGAAGGTAGGCATCAAGGCCGGCGATGTGATCACCTCTATCGGCGAACACAAGGTAACGTCTTTGGACGCCTACATGAAGGCCCTGGCCCAGTTCAAGAAGGGCGACAAGACTACCGTGACCTATAGCAGGGGCGCGGAAACCAAGTCGGCCCCCATAGAATTTTAATATATTCGAGCATCACCGGAACTAGCGCACATGAAACTTGTCCTGGACCCACAGGCCATCACCGATGGCTTTTTTGAAGACACCCGCCTGCTGGGTATAATGGCCCCCGTGAAGGACTACCAGTTCTGCTGGCAGCTCAACAACCTGCTGGGCATCGACTTCCGTATCAACAACGAAATAGAGATACAGCTCACCAAGAAGGGCCGTCACTATTTCTTTGCCGTCTACGAGTTCCCCGAGCCGCACACTTCGCTGGTGCACTACCTGTATAACAACGAGTTCGACGGTGAGTACCTGCTGCCGGAGTTCAAACACCTCGACTTCCTGTGGCTAATGAAGGGCGACTACGTGGACGACGACAAGCTGGAGCATATCATCAGCTCCATCCGCACTATCAAGGGCGTGCAGCTGGTGGTGGAGCTGACGAACGAGAAGATCAGGAATAAGGAGCACCTGGTGTTTTAGGATTGCAGATTTCAGATTGAGTGGTCCAATGCTAGTTGTAACTTCATTGGCACAATATCGAATTGTCTAATTGTCAAATTGATCATCATGTGGCAGGAAGAAAACAATAGCCTTTACCGCAAGTTTACGTTCAGGGACTTCAATGAAGCCTTTGCCTTTATGACGCGCGTGGCGCTCATTGCCGAAAAGATGAACCACCATCCCAGGTGGACTAACGTGTGGAACACGGTGGAGATCTGGCTCTCGACCCACGATGCCGGTAACGTGGTGACCGACAAGGACCGCAAGCTGGCCGATAAAATAGATGCCCTTCAATAATACGCATTCATGCAACTGACCGACACCATCCTGATGATCCGCCCGGCGGCTTTCCGGTACAACCCCGAAACGGCAGCTAATAATTTCTTCCAGAATCCCACCTCCCTGGCACAACACGAACTACAGGAAACCGTGCTGCGGGAGTTTGATGCCATGGTGGCTGCCCTGCGCGGCAGGGGAATCGACGTGATCGTTGTAGAGGATACACCAGAACCTGTCAAGCCCGACGCCATCTTCCCCAACAACTGGTTCAGCACCAACAGCCTCGGTGCCCTGAACGTGTACCCGATGTTTGCCGCCAGCCGCAGGGAGGAGAAGCGAGACGATATCCTGCAACAGCTGTACCGGGACTACCGGGTAACCTCCGTGTACGACTGGAGCGAGTTTGAGGCCGATAATATGTTCCTCGAAGGTACGGGCTCTATGGTGATCGATCATCCCAACCGCATCGTGTATGCCTGCCTGTCGCCCCGCACCAATGCCGTGTTGTTGGAGAAGGTGGCTTCGGTGAACGGCTATAAGGCGATGGCCTTTTCAGCAACAGATGCAGCAGGGAAACCTGTCTACCACACCAATGTCATTATGGCCATCGGCGAAGGGTTTGCCGTGCTTTGTACCGGTAGCATTGCCGACGAGGTGGAGCGCATTGCCGTGGTGCAACTCCTGGAAAGCACGGGCCATAGGGTCATTCCCATAACGCACGCGCAGATAGCGG
>DASWYM010000092.1:0-3957 GCA_036404975.1 Chitinophagaceae bacterium | reverse complement strand
GAAAAGTACGGAAGCTATTTACGGAACATCGAAGGGGTTATTGAGCACAGTTACTATCACCTGGGACAAGTTTCTTTGCTGCGGAAGATGATCCTGCAAGATCCAGCCTGAGCAGGTTGGTACAAGAACAACAATAAAGACTCCTGGAGCGATCCGGGATGCCAGAAGATCATTAACAGGTAAGCCCCTCGCCTGAAGGGGCTTTGCAGACCGGGCGGGACTCGAACCCGCGACCTCCGCCGGACAGGCGGCTCCCGGTAGCTATCGGGACTAACCAACTGAACTCCCGATCCTTAAATTGCTTTTGGGGGTGCTATATAGAGAGAACGACAAAATGTTTAAACGATAATTTTCACCATTTGGACAACAAAGTTTGCCCAAAATAATGGAAGTTTACGACCGCATGGACCGTTTGCCCTCCTTCCGCAAAACAAGGATCGCTCCCACGCCCAGTGGCTACCTGCACCTGGGCAATGCCCTGTCGTTCCTGGTCACCGCATCGCTGGCCAGAACGACCGGTGCCCGGATCTTTTTGCGCATCGACGACCTGGACGGGCAAAGAGCCCGCCCCGGGTATGTACAGGACATCTTTGATACGCTCCGCTTCCTCCAGATCGGGTGGCACGAAGGGCCGCGCAGCCCGGAAGAATGCGAAGCCCGCTATGCACAGATACACCGCCTGGAGTTGTACCGCCGGGCCCTGGAGCAACTCAGGGAAGGTGGACACCTGTTTGCCTGCACCTGCTCAAGGGCCGATATTCTGCGCATCAACCCAGACGGGACCTATCCCGGCACCTGCCGCGACAAGGAGATCCCGCTGGACAGGGCAGGGGTGAGCTGGCGCCTGCACACGGACCCGGTAACACCCTTAAGGGTCAATCACCCGGACGGTTCTGTCACCACCGCCGTACTGCCCGGCAGCGTGCACTACTTCGTGGTGCGGAAGAAGGACGGTCTGCCCGCCTACCAGCTCACTTCGCTGGTGGATGACCTGCACTTCGGCGTGGACCTGGTGGTGCGCGGGGCCGACCTGTGGCCTTCCACCCTGGCCCAGCTCTACCTCGCGTCGGTGCTCCGGCAGCCCCGCTTCGCGGAGACTTCGTTCTACCACCACCCGCTCCTGAAGGACGCCTATGGTCAGAAACTTTCTAAGTCGGCCGGGGCCCCTTCCATCCGGCACCTGCGTCATAACGGCCGGGGCCTAGCTGATCTGTTTGAGCTCATCGCACAAGCCCATGATATAGAGGAATGGACCGGGACCCGTTTTTCTGCATCCTGAGTCCTCATTAGCAGGTATTCTGCAGGCTTCCTCTTGAACATCAGCACCAGGAACATTATCTTGGGCCCAATAAATGACAGAGTTCAAAGTTTATAAAACGCCCTGGAAGGCGATCAAGTTACTATTAGGTTGTGCCCTGTTTGTTTTGCTCGGGCTCTTTATTCTTCGACAGCCTGATGCGCCGGTTTGGGTGGGATGGGCGAGTATCCTGTTCTTTGGCATGGGCATCCCTGTGGCGTTGTTTCAATTGCTGGACCGGCGGCCACAGATCATTGTCAACGAGGTTGGCATTTTCGACCGTACTATTCACAAAGACTTTATCAACTGGGAGATTATCCAGGACGCTTACCTGGCCAAAGTGCATGAGGAATACTTTATCTGCCTGGTGGTGAATGAGGCCTTTGAGCCTTCACGACGAAAGAGAAAGGTGCGTCAGCAAATAGCAGGTCTTTCAAAGGCAATGGGCTTCCAGGAACTAAACATTAACCTCTCCTTTGTGAATATCGATGCGGAGCGGCTGACAGAGTTCATCCTGGCTATGCGTCGTGCCGAAAAGCCGGACAGGACCACGCTGATCAGGAAGCGATTAAGGAGTAAAGTATAAGATGCTCCGAATGGGATTCCCATTCCTGCACAGGCGTGGGTAAACGAAGATTCGTTAGAAAGTAAACATAAATAATTTTGTATTATATAGGAATGTTTTTAGATTTGTCTTCACCTTTCGATTAGTCTTTGTCTCTACTCCCTTTGAATCCCACCCGTTCTCTTTGAACCGCCTTATTGTTCATTTGTAATCCCTATCCTTAAACGAGAAATTCATATATCCTCTGCGGCACCTGACTTTCTGGTTTTATTCTATGTTGCTAACTGATACCTATCCGTTGATTATTTTGAATGTTAACTCTTAAACTGTAGCACAGAAAAGTGTACAGTACAGGGGCATAATCCGGTGTGTCCAAAACTATTTATGGTGTTATAACAATGGCTAACAAAATCAAGTTATATGAAACAGTATTCACCACGACTAGCTGCAGCTATTCCTTTTTTATTTCTCCTTCTCAGCGCCTGTCAAAAAGAAACAAAAGAAATGTCCTTCACCGAAAGTGATGCAACAGCTTCGCGGGCAAAGGCAACACCGGACAGGGGCTTTGCGGACAATAATATGGTGCTTTATTGGAATGAAAAGACGGCTACGGTCCTTGGTGCAGCGATGCCTCAGCCTTTCCGCGCCCGTTATTTTGCCATCATTGAAATCGCCGTACATGATGCGCTGAATAATATCAAGCCAAAGTATGAGCGTTATGCTTTAAAGGACAGGGCGCAGCATGCCGATCCCGATGCCGCTGTTGCCAGCGCGGCGTACTGGGCTATCAAAGGAATCAACAGGCAGGGAACCTTTCCGTTGGATACGTGGTACAACGAAAGTCTTGCTACCATACCTGATGGTGAAAGTAAAGACCTTGGAATAGCAGTGGGAAAGAAGTCGGCAGAAGCCATTATTGCCAACCGGGCTAATGATGGATTTACACAAGTGATCCTGGCTTCACAAGTGCCTGCCAACGGCACCGAACCGGGCGTGTACCGTTCCACGCTTGGGTACGTTAGGGTAAACGGCGTGCTCACTCTGACTCAATGGCCTGCCAGATCGGTCCCCAACTGGGGAACGGTGCTCAGGCCTTTTGTGCTGGAGAGCAATCAGCAGTTCAGGCCCGCTGGTCCTTATGCCCTCAATACGACCGAATACACGGCTGATTTCAATGAAGTAAAAGCCAAGGGAGCAAGGGTCGATGATACCCGTACAGAAGTGGAAGACCAGAAGGCCTACTTCTGGTCGGAGGCCCGGCCTTCCATTCTCTGGAACGAATTTGCAAGAAAGGCACTGGAGTATAAAAAGCTGGATGCCTGGAAAACGGCAAGGTTTTTTGCCCTGATGCATGTGTCTATAGCAGAAAGTGTCAACACAGTGCTGGGTGCCAATTATCATTTCTATTTCTGGCGGCCCGAAACGGCGATTCGCCTGGCCGCAACGGATGGCAACAACGCTACTGTTGAAGATCCTAACTGGCTGCCTTTCATCACCGAAATTCCCAATGCACAGATCACTCCTCCGGTGCCCGGGTATCCTAATGGCTTTGCCGCTTTGGGTGGCACCACGGCCGAGACACTCCGGTTGGTTTTTGGATCCGATGCAACCTCTATCGACCTTACCACTACTAATCCCTTTGTGCCTGCACCAAAACCTTCATTTCATTTTTCAAGCTACTCGCAGGCGGCAAGAGAAAATGCACTTAGCATGATCTACACTGGTTGGGATTTCAGAAAGTCGGTACTGGATGGAGAACACATGGGCAGACAGATTGCCGGTTATGTATTTACGCACCATTTCAGGCCGGAGGATTAATCATATTGACCAGGGGAACACCTGGTGTTGCCTCACTTTCGGGCAGAAGCATTTTCAAACAGTGAACCCAATACCACACCGCTCCGTTGCAAGGGGAAACTATGGAAGCTTCTGCCCTTCTTTTTCTACTGCTACGTGTATTTCCGTCTGGCCGTGGTTTCTTCTTGTTATAGTATTGAGGCTCCCGGCACATGTACTATAGGACACGGTATCAAAGCACCCGTTTTCCGGTAGTATTTTGGTACTATAGACTTTCGGTCATGCAGAGGCAGGAGCA
>DASWYM010000091.1:0-10080 GCA_036404975.1 Chitinophagaceae bacterium | reverse complement strand
ATCATTTCTGAGTATGATATTGTACCCAACCGTGCAGCGGGATACCAACTGGTAGATGGGGAAATAAAAAATCAGGAATGGGTCTCTCCCTCCATCAATACTACTGCAGATGGCTCAATGTATGTAACAGCTCTTGATATGGCAAAATGGGACGCCGGGTTGAATGCCACCAGGCTACTAAAGAAAGAAAGTTATGAGATGATGTGGTCTCCCGTAAAACTCAATGATGGCAGCACTTATCCCTACGGATTTGGCTGGAAGATTGATTCAATACAAGGTAAAAGAATGATAGAGCATAATGGCACATGGTCAGGGCTTTGAATCAACCATCAAACGGTACCCGGAGAAAAAGTTAGCTGTTATTGTCCTTGCAAATCTGCTAAGAACCAATACCAATAATATTGCGACAAGGATAATGAAATTATATCAACCAGAATTGAGAATGCCTAAATTACAACCAATTAAAGACAATGAACCGCAGGTAATCGCCCTGGTGAAAGACTTTGTTGTTAAATTAATTGACAACAAGTTGACAGCAGATTTATTTACCCCTGAATTTGGGCAGAGCTTTATTCCCCGGTCGGGTAGGGCATCTGCTCATTTGTAAAGTATGGGGAATTTTATGGGTATAGAATTACTGGACAGGAAAGACCTGGCGAATCAAAGCAGGGTGCATCATTACCGGCTGATCTTTAGTAAAGAATCTGAAGAACTGCTTCTAACGATTACAAAAGACAATAAGATTTCTGCGATAGAAGGACGTGATTGATTTGATGGCACTCGGGTGAAATAGAATTATTACTACCGCTAACAGGAAGCTTGGTAAATACGTGCAGACGTAAGCCGTGTTTCATCTTTCGGTTCATTGTGCATCTGCATACCCAGCTTGACTTTAAATATTTGGCTGTAGAATATATCATCAAATTTTATCTTTAATCAGCAGCAGTTAGCCAGTCAAACGGAACACAGAATTCCCGTAATTCGCTAAGCCCTGTTTGTTAACGCCTCCACTCTATGTTTGATTTAACTACTGGCTTTTCATTTTCGCCTTAACATAATTCGACTCCTGAAGCCTAATAAAAAAACCCCGTCTTTCGACGGGGCTGTTGACGCTTTTATTTGACAGGGAGCCAATGAGCCCTAACCCCACTCCCGGATCAATCGGTTTTAGAACCACTTTTGTAAGGCGCCAGACCTAATATACAATAGAGGGCGAACTTTTGCAAGCATCCCCTCAATTTTATTCGGGCACGGTGGCGCCCCTTTCTTGGGCACGGTGGCAATTGCAGGTGCGAAGCATCTGCCGGATGGTGGCCGTCAGTTCCGCCACAGAGGCCGGCTTAACGAAGATGGGGATGTTGAAGCGGTCGCAGAAGTTGCGGTCCACCTGGCGTTCCGCCGTGGTAAAGACGGCTATAGGGATTTGGGCGAAGTCTTCTTCCCGCCGCATGAGGCCGATGGTCTCGCGCCCGCCGAGGGCCGGCATGTTCAGGTCGAGGATCACCAGGCAGGGGAAGGTCTTTTCTTTGCGCATCAGCTGCAGGCAGGCCAGCACGTCACGACCGTCGTTGGCACCCAGCACCAGCGAGTGCTGCTGTACCTCGTCGACGATCCGGCGAAACATCGTCATGTCATCGGGATCGTCATCCGCCCATAGTATAAAGTGCTTTGCCATATGTGCTTGTGGGTTATAAAGATAAGGAAAGACCGGTAAGGGCCCAGTAGGGGTTATCTATTACCCGGGACAGCAGAAAAGATGAAGGCGCCCTACTTCTTCAGCACCGCTGCCAGGTTCTGGCTGTAGGCCTCGCCTACCGGGATAGCCGTTTTGCCCACCGTTACCTGGTGGCGCTCCACCTTGTCGATCTTGTCGAGGGCTACCAGGTAGGAGCGGTGCACGCGTACGAACTTATCCGACGGCAGGCCGGCGGCGGCCTCGGCAAAGGTGCTGCGCGACAGGATGTTCTTGTCCTTCAGCACAAAGGTCACGTAGTTGCCCGCGGCCTCCAGGTAGAGGATGTCCTCGTAGAGCACCTTCACCTGCTCGTAGCCGGTCTTGATATAGAGGTGGCCAGCCGACTCGCCGGCATTGCGATAGTTATAGAGCTCGAAGGCCTTGTTGCAGCCCTTGACAAAGCGGGCAAGCGAAAAAGGCTTGAGCAGGTAGTCGACCGCATCGAGCTCAAAGGAGGTGACGGCATGCTCCGAGTAAGCCGTGGTGAAAATGACCATCGGCTTTTTGGGCAGCGAGTTGAAGAAGTCGATGCCGGAAATGTCGGGCATCTTGATGTCGAGGAACAGCAGGTCCACGGGCTCTTTCTGCAGGTACTCCATGGCCTGGAAGGCGTCGGTAAAGACGGCCCTCAGGTCGAGGAAGGGCACTTTGGCGGCGTGGGCCCGGATGACCTCCAGGGCGATGGGTTCGTCGTCGACAGCAATGGCTTTCATGCAGACCTTTTGTACTACTAAGTTAACTGTATCGTCAGGTGCACGAAAAACTCTTTGCCCGTTTCGCGGATGATCAGCTCGTGCTTGCCGGGGTAAAGGAGGGAGAGGCGCTGCTTTACGTTGTTCAGCCCAATGCCGCTTTTATCCTTCTCGGGATCACTATCCGACCGCAGGTGCTTGCTGTTGTACACGTCGAAGTTGAGCGTGTGGTCCCTCACCTCCAGGGCGATCTTGATGTGCGAAGGCTCGCGGAAGGAGATGCCGTGCTTGAAGGCATTTTCCACGAAGGGGATGAGCAGCATGGGAGCGATCTGTACGGGCGTAACGGGGCACTCGATGGTCGACTCGATCTTTACCACCGGGCTGGCATCGGTGCGCAACCGCTGCAGGCTGATGTAGTTGTTGAGGTATTCTATTTCGCGGGCCAGCGGGATCTTGTCCTGCATATTTTCCTGCAGCATAAAGCGCATCATATCGCCGAGGCGCTGCACGCCTTCACCCGTACGCTCGGCGCCTTCCTGCAGGGCCGTGCCGTAGATGGTGTTCAGGGCATTGAACAGGAAGTGGGGGTTGATCTGCGAGCGCAGGAAGTCGAAGTTGGCATGGGTCTGGCCGAGTTCCTTTTTCAGTACAACCAGTTCCTCGTTGCCCCTCATGTGGCGCTTGAACAGTACCCAGGCCAGCGGCGCAATAAGGCAAAGCTGGAACACGGAGTTGAGCATAGCGATGGCCAGGGCCGGGTCTTCGTCCTGCAAAACAGGCATCAGCAGCAGGAACATTGGGAAAATAGAGATGGCCAGCACCAGCACCGACCTTGTCAGGAAGAACAAAAAGGGTCTTTTCCTGGGCAGGGCCCGCGGGATCAGCCAGTAGTAGCAAAAGCCATAGAAGAGGATCGTAAAGGCCGACACGACCGCCCAGCCCATCACAAACTCTTCTTCTTCTGCCGCCGCCACGGCCAGGCCGAAGAGCGAGATTATCCACAACAGGAAAGCGGTAAGGCCATTGTGGATGATGGTGCGGCGCTTGGAGGAGACGGAGCGCGTACGCTCCAGCAGCCGCAGGGTCCCCCACTTCAGCGCGGTATAGATGCCATAGAGCAGCATCAGCCAGGCAGCATAAAGAAAGCTGTTGCCGAAGACGACGTTGTGCGTTACGCCCCCCTTGTAGGAACCGGGTACCATGTTGTACTTCAGGAACGTGTTGGTGACGGCGAAGATGCCGCCCATGAGCACGAACAGCAGTATGGTGGTGAGGATGTTGACCACCAGGGCTTCGCGTCGCAGCAGGCGGGGCACGAGGTAAAAGTTGAGGAAGAGGAAAGCGCCGTACAGCACGGTAAAGCGGATCAGCCGCGACACGAGCACATACACATAGTCATTCAGCGCTGCCCGCTCCAGGGCCCCGTCGGCCCGCACGGCAAAAGAAATGTTCAGGAAGATCGCAAAGACATAGATGGTGGTGGCGGCCCAGAATTCCAGGCGGCGTATGTTCTCCGGTTTGGTAATAAACTCGTTCATGGTGTGTGATTCGGCCACAATGCTAGTTGATAGCGTTCGCAAAAGATAGCAAAAGTGACGAAACGGGCGGAAAATGGGATGAGTGAGTGAGAGAACACGAATTAATACGATCCCGATAGCTATCGGGAACACGAATAAAGGAACGCGGATTTTTATGATCGTTAAGGTTGATGATGATCTTTTACGGGTTTTCTAATCCTGTCAATCCATTTAATCCTTCAAAATCCGGGTTCAGACAATATCCGAAGACCCTAAATAGGAAGAAATAGGAAACATAGACCCTTGTAGACCCACCCTACTTCTCCAGATGAACAGTGTTAAGGAACTTTACAGTGGATAGGCAAGAGTGCTTATTCATTAGTACTTTGACATTATGGATCTGTGGCTGATGGACCTATGCTGCAGATTATTGAAGGTCTCGGTAGTTGCGGTACGTGAGGACACGTACCACGGCGGAAGATTATGAAAGGTGCCAGTATTATTAGATGTGCTGAATGAATCGGCTAGAGGTATGTGTACGGATGCTCTCCTAATTCCTAATCCTTATCCCGATAGCTATCGGGACCTAATTCCTCCAGCTCGTCACATTTCCCGGGTGGTTCGTCACATTCGGTTCCGGCGCGGCGGGAAGCAGGCTAATCTTGCTGTCGAATCCTTACGATCATATCTCAACACATCTAATACTACTATTATGAGACTTTTGTTATTTGCCCTGACTTCTCTCAGCCTCACTTTCCAGGCAGCCGCCCAGGAAGGCGGCACCGTAGCCGGCACGGTAAAAGGCGCCGGCGGCAAGTTGTCGGATGGCGCCACCGTGGCCCTCCTGCGCCTGCCCGACTCCAACGTGCTTAAGCGCCAGGCCACCGGCCCCGACGGGTCGTATACCTTTAAACAGGTGGCTTATGGCACCTACCGGGTAGTGGCCACAGCCGTGGGTCACAACAAGGTGTCCTCCGCCCCTTTTGAGCTCACTGCGGACAAAGCATCCCTCCAGCTGCCCTCCCTGCAGCTGGAGCCCGCCGCTAAGTCTATGGCCGGTGTGACAGTCACTGCCCAACGCCCGCCCATAGAGCACAAAGTGGACCGCACGGTGGTGAACGTGGACGCTTCGCCGACCAATGTAGGGGCAACGGCCCTGGAGGTGCTGGAGAAGGCACCCGGCGTGATGGTGGACAAAGACGGCAACATCAGCCTCAAGGGAAAAGAAGGCGTGCTGGTGCTGGTAGACGGCCGCCCGACGCAGTTGAGCGGGCAAGACCTGGCCAACCTGCTGCGCAACATGCCTGCCGCCGGTCTCGACCAGGTAGAGATCATGACCAACCCGCCGGCCCGCTATGATGCGGAAGGCAATGCCGGTGTGATCAACATCAAAACGAAGAAGAAGAACGCGGCCGGCTACAACGGCACCCTTTCGCTGGGCTATACCCAGGGCCGCTATGCCAAGTTCAACGAAGGACTGAACCTTGCCTACCGTGCCGGGAAAGTAGCCCTGTTCACCAACTTTAACCACTATGCCAACAATGGTTTCGAAAGGTTGTCGATCCAACGCAACCTGCGCGATGAGGATACGCAACTGCTGGAAAACTACTTCGACCAGGTAAGCCGTAAGCGCATGAAGGGCTCCTCGTTCCAGGGCCGCATTGGTGCCGACTATTTCGCTTCGAAGAAAACAACCCTGGGGGTTACTCTTAGCAACAACCACTCGCCCTACGAAGCCACCAACCGCAGCGAAACGGAGATCTCCACTTCAGCCAAGGAGCTCGAAAGCATTACGCGTGCCCTGGTGCAGAACAGGACCACCTGGAACAGTATAGGCACTAACCTGAACTTCCGCCGTGTGCTGGGTGCGGGTGGCCGTGAGCTCACCGCCGACCTAGACTACAACACCTATAATTCGCGTAACCGGCAGTACATGACCAATGCTTACTTCGACCCCCAGGGCCAGGCATTGCAAAAGACCGATACCCTGGTGGGTGCCCTGCCACAGGATATCCGCATCTACAGCGGCCGCACCGACTATACGCATCCGCTAAAGAAGGGTGCGAAGCTGGAAGGAGGCCTCAAGGCCACCATCGTACGCACCGACAACAACGTGCAATACGACAGCATACAGTACGGTGTGTCCGTGCGCGACCGGGGGCGTAGCAATCATTTCCGCTACGAGGAAGCGATCCAGGCAGCCTACGTAAACTTCAACACGCCGCTGACCAAGAAGATCAGTACACAGTTGGGCCTGCGCCTGGAGAACACGGTTTCGAAGGGCCTCCAGCTCACCACCAACGAGCCCTTCGACAGGTCTTATATCCAGCTGTTCCCCACGGCCTACTTCCAGTACAAGGCGAATGACAAGCACAACTTCGGGGTGAACTATGGACGGAGGCTGCGTCGTCCCAATTACGAAAGCCTCAACCCCTTTATCCGCTTCATGGACCGCTACACCTACAGCCAGGGCAACCCGGAGCTGAAGCCCCAGTTCAGCAACAACATCGAGCTGACCCACTCGTTCCGCAACCTGCTGACCACTACGCTGAACTACACCGCCACCAATGATATCTTCCAGGGAGTGATCCAGCAAAAGGGCCAGGAAACCTATATGCGGATGGAAAACATCGCGAAGCAGCGCCAGTACGGGCTCTCCCTTAGTGCCAATGTTCCTCTCACCAAGTGGTGGACGAGCAACATGTATGTCAACGTGTTCTCCAATCGCTTCGAAGGCCTGGTGAATAAGACGCCGGTTGCTTTTACCGCCACCACCCTTGCCCTTAACGGCTCGCAGCAGTTCAAGCTTACCAAGACTACCACGGCCGAAGTGAGTGGCTGGTACCGCACGCCCGGCCTGATGGGTGTGATGCGGATGGAATCTATGGGCATGATGTCGGCTGGCTTTAGCCAGCAGGTGCTCAAGACCAAGGGCACCCTGCGCCTGACGGTGCGCGACATCTTCTACACCCAGAAAGCGAGCGTCACCTCGCGGTACGGTAATGTAGATGCCGCCTTCCAGGAAGTGCGCGACTCCAGGGTAGCCAGTCTCGGCTTCACCTACCGCTTCAGCAAAGGCAAAGTGGCAGGACCGCGCAAAAGAGCGGGCAATGAAGAGCAGGAACGCGTGGGGATGGATTAATAACTCCCTGCCCACACCTATACATACACGAAAAAAAATAACAATCATGGCTCACCAACCCATCATCAAAACCGAAGCGCTCTCGTATGGTTATTCGCGGGGGGCACAAACCCTGACCGACATCAACCTGCGGGTAGAGCGGGGCGCCATCTACGGCTTTCTCGGCCCCAACGGTTCGGGCAAGACCACTACGCTGAGCCTGCTGCTGGGCCTGCTGAAGTTGCAATCGGGCACTATCGAGCTGTTTGGCAAGCCCCTCCATGCCGACCGGAGCGCTATCCTGAAAAAGGTAGGGTCGCTTATCGAAAGTCCTTCGCTGTACGGTCACCTGACTGCCCGCGAGAACCTCGAGATCTACCGGCCGCTGTACGGCATGCCCACAACAAGGATAGAGGAAGTGCTGAAGATGGCAGGCCTGCAGGATACAGGCCGCAAGCCTGTGCGCTCTTTCTCCCTCGGTATGAAACAGCGCCTGGCTATTGCCCTGGCACTGCTGCCCCGTCCCGAGTTGCTCATCCTCGATGAGCCGGCCAATGGGCTCGATCCCAGCGGCATCATTGAGCTGCGCGAACTAATCCGCCAGCTGAATAAAGACCACGGTATGACCATCCTGATCTCGAGCCATATCCTGGCCGAAGTGGAAAAGATGGTCAGCCACCTGGGGATCATCTTCAACGGGCGCCTCCTCTTCCAGGGCTCGCTGCAGCAGTTGCACCGCCTGCAGCACAGCGGCTCGCAACTGGAGCTGCAGACTTCCGACAACGATGCAGCCATGGAGCTCCTGCACACGTACCGTATCGAACGGACGGGTGAGACCCTCTCCCTGGCGCTGGAAGATATCGGTCAGGCAGCCGCGGTGAACCGCTTGCTGATACACAACGACCTCGACGTGTACCTGCTGCAGCCCCGGAAGACCGACCTGGAACAGATCTTTATCAACTTAACTACCGCACGCCCATGAGCTTCTATTTATCGTTGCGCGCCGAAATGCTCAAGACCCGCCGCACCGCAGCCTTTTATCTTACCGGTATAGTGGCCTCCCTGCTGCCCCTGCTGTACCTGGTCGATTTTGCGACCGATGACTCGGATGCCCGTCCCTATAAGGCCGACCCCTGGCAGCTGTTTTTCCTCGAAGGCTGGAAGGGTATCAACTTTGTGATCCTCACCTGGTTTGTGATCCTGCTCTGCACCCTGCTGGCACAAATAGAGCATCGCAACAACACCTGGAAACAGGTGTTCGCCTCACCTGTGCCTGCCAGCCAGGTGTTCTTCTCCAAGTTCCTGGGCCTTCAGTTGCTGGTCGTGTTGTTCTTAGTGATCTATAACACGCTGATGCTGGCTTCGGCTACGGCGCTGCATTTCCTGTCTAAGGAGCTTCCCTTCCTGGACCACCACTTCGATGTACGCAACTGGCTCCTCATGAATGGTAAGACCTACCTGGCAGTGCTGCCCATCAGCGTTATCCAGTTCTGGCTGAGCCTGCGGTTCAAGAACTTCATTGTCCCCATGGGCATAGGACTGGCCCTGTGGCTGGCTGGCAGCCTGGCTGTGTTTGAGTGGCACTTCGAAAGCCTGCACCTCTTTCCTTATATGTACCCTCTGGTGGTAGTGGTGCCCGACTTCAAGGCCCAACTGCCCATGGTGCAGGCCAGCGCGCTTGTGTATACGGCACTGTTCCTGTTTCTGGCTCTTGCCGACTTTAACGGGCACAAGCGGAAAGGGTAAAACGAATTGGTGGGTAGCAGAAATAGCAGTGCCGGCTCTGGGGCCGGCACTTTTAGTAGCTCCTGTGAGAATTGAACTCACGACCTTTTCCATGTCAAGGAAACGCGCTACCACTGCGCTAAGGAGCTATGACGCAAATATATAGGAATTAGGAATGGGGAATTAGGAATTAGGAATTAGGCGATATACAGTATTAACCATGAAGGTGTAACCACAGGACACCTCCATGGACAATAAACTATAGACCATAAACTTTTCTCACGTTTGACGTCTCACCTCTCACGTCCCCTACTTATCCTCCAGCATCTCCATCAGCGCGTCTCTTTCCTGCTCGATCTCGTTCTTGGTGCGCACGCCCAGGCTGCGGATAACAGGCAGCGGCGGACACCAGCCCTGCAGGGTATGCTGTACGAGGAAGGAAGCCGATACGGCACTTAGGATCAGCCACCGGCGGTTCACCGTCAAACCTAAGGCTAGACCCAGCAACACGTTGATCCCGGAGGTAACTTCCAGCACCCGCTCCGTGTCCCATTCCTTATTCAGGGCTTCTATTCTTTCGCGTATCGCAGCCCGGTCCTGCGAGCCATAGCGATGTATGTTCTCCTCGGTAATACGGTCTATCTTCTCCAAAGCCTTCCTGGAAGTGTTTTCCCGTACCCTGTCATTGGTGAGCTTAACGGTGCTTTCCATATTTTCTTTTCCTAAGCAACCACAAATGTTATGCCTCGAGGGAAGCTGCCAGCCATCAGCTGTTAGCTTCTGGCCGGAAAAGGGAAACCGGATACTTATGACAGATGGTCTTCACCAATCTGTGTTCCTCAGGAGCCTTTACTTCCTTCCTGCGCCTCTGCAGGAACCTCTTAATTCCCTGTAAATGGCTCTTGTGCCCCCGTTCCCAAGCACACCTTCCGGGGCTAACCACCATTAGCCATTTGCCTGACGACCATCATGCCTGAGAAGGAGGACGCCCATTACATTTACAGACCATAAAAGATACTTTGGTCCCATATGCGATCGCTTGTCTTCTTCTATAATAACGAGTGGCATTCCGGCACATTACTGAAAAGCAGCACCGGCGAGCCACAGTTGTACTGGTTCATGTTTGCTACGCACGTTTTAGCGGGTGAAACAGATCAATACCTTTGCTTCGTTATAAAGGAAGGCAAAGTGATCCCAACTAAAGAATACCCTGCACAGTACCAGCCGATGATTGAAAGCATTCAAAAGCAGATCGAGCAACAGATCGTAAGAGAGAAGTATCACAAG
>DASWYM010000090.1:0-4036 GCA_036404975.1 Chitinophagaceae bacterium | reverse complement strand
CGCATCGGTAAGAAAGAAAACGTATTTGTCGGTGCCCGCTACAACACGGTAGATGCCCGGTTAAGCGGATACACTGAAGATGTTACGGTTGACCGCACGGCCTTCGCCGCTGGCTGGTTCCTTACTAAGAATGTCCTGCTGAAAGGTGAAATCGTAAAGCAGAACTATAAAGGTTTCAAAACTACCGATATCCGCAGCGGTGGTAAGTTCAACGGTTATGTAATCGAAGCTGTGGTTGGTTTATAATGATTCTTTCTTGTTTGATGGTAACTAAGCTTGTGGATAAAGTGGGCCTTCGGGCCCACTTTGGTTTTGAGGATGCGTGAGAGAGTGGCCATCTGTGCCAGTGTTTCATCCGGAGTCCTTTGCACCAGCCGCTTTCCTTCAATGCCTGGCCCGTTCTCCCAACCCGGGTCCGAAATTTTTCCTGTTATCGTAAACAACATAATTGACCACTCCCGATCTTTGCGCCCTCTCAGGCAGCCATAGCACTGCCTAAAGCTTCTCGTAAGCAGTTAGTTTTGGTAACCGACCCCTGTCTTTACAGGGGTTTATTTATTTATGGTGAGTGATGAGTGGTGAGTGATGAGTGGAGGGCGTGAGACGTCAAACGTCAGACGTGAGAAGGGGAACTGCTATCCGGGTTAGGTTGTCGTCAGGAGTGATCGGGGTTGCGTTCGAGGCTTTTGTAGCACTCGCGGCGCACCTCCTCCAGGGTTTGGTGGATGTGGGCGAGGATAAACTCCCGGTGTTCGGGATACACACTGCAGGCAGTATCAATGCCGTGCCTCTTATAGAGATGGAAGGCACAGAGCCGGTCGAAAAGCTCCAGGTTGACAGCATTATGCGTGTAATAAAACTGTTCCATAAAGCGGAGAACAGCAGGTAAGGTATTTATAAACAATCAAGCGTTCCCATGATGACCGTCATAGATCATGCTGATTGATGGAGGAAACTTTATCATCGTTATTTGTTTTTCTGTTCTCATTGTTCGCGTGTTTTATCCGCCCTGGAAACCTTCCCCGTAGACTCCCTGTCAACTCCGTACCGGGCATCCCCGGAAGCCTCCGCAAGACCGGGTGCTCAACTCATCAATCCGTAATGAAACTTGGTAAAATAAAGTCCGTGCCCCCAAAGCGGGATGGCCGGAGTTATTGGCGTAATAGCACAGCAGAGACGGTAGAAGAGGTTGCACTATAGGGTCCGCTGGCGGCCCTTCCCGGCCGGCCTTCCGTAAATCGTTAGTTCTTGAAACAAACCCCTGTCTCTACAGGGGTTTATTGTTGGTGAGGGGGAGAGAAATGAGTGATGAGTAATGAGTAATGAGTGATGAGTGGGTAGTGATGAAACGCACTACGGCCTCTTCGCAAGAAGAGGCTTTTTTACGCTCCCTGCTTCCATTTGCACATTTGCACATTCGCACATTTGCACATTCGCCCATCTGCCCATTTGCAAATTTCCTAAACTTGCATCATGTCGCCCACGCCTTCCATAGCGAAACCCGTCTTCAAGCCCGATATCACCTTCCAGGTGGTGCCGGAGGCGCTCGAAGAGCGCTGCACCATCGTGCACTGCCTCCTTTCAGAGGAGACCCTCGTGCGCGTGTGGCCCACCACCTTCCTGGTGCAGCACGACGGCGTGCGCAAGGCCCTGCTGCAGGCCTACAACATCACCGAATACCCTTACTGGACCTGGGCCCACCCCGGTCATTGCTTCACCCTCGTCTTTGAAGGCCTCGACAAGGACTGCCCCCTCTTCGACCTCCTCGAGGACATTCCCGAGCCCGGTGGCTTCCACGTACGCGATATACGGCGCAACCGGCAGGATGTGTATACGGTGGAAATCGGGTAGGGGAGAGATGAGAGATGAGTGGTGAGTGGTGAGTGAGGCCTGGATACGAGGGCACGAAGACCCGAAGGACACCAACCCGGTTTCCTTTATTTTAAAGAGTCCCGGCATTTATCCTGCCCCAGGAATACGGTGATTTACCCATTTGCAAATTTGCACATCTGCACATTCGCACATTTGCTAATTCGCACATTGTCCCGGTGGTTCCACCTTTAATCCCAATTCCCTTCCTTATCCGACATATTCATTGTAAATTCACTACATCCCCCGGAAGACCACCGCTAGTCCCGCCCTTCCACTTTAACACAAAAACAGTATTATGAGAAAAGTTTGGTTGCTACTGCTGGCCACGGGCTTCAGCATCCTGTTGTGGGCACAAACCGCCCCGCTGCCCACCGTCGACATCCCTTACCAGAAGTTTACCCTCGACAACGGCCTTACCCTCATTGTTCACGAAGACCACAAGGCACCTATCGTGGCGGTGAACATCTGGTACCACGTGGGCTCCAAGAACGAAGTGCCCGGCCGCACGGGCTTTGCCCACCTCTTCGAGCACCTCATGTTTAACGGCTCGGAGAACTTTAACCAGGACTACTTCAAGGCCCTGGAGAGCATCGGGGGCACTGACCTTAACGGTACCACCAACGAGGACCGCACCAACTACTTCCAGAACGTGCCCGTGTCGGCCCTCGACCAGGTGCTCTTCCTCGAAAGCGACCGCATGGGCCACTTTGCCGGTGCTATCGACCAGGCGCGTCTCGACGAGCAGCGCGGCGTGGTGCAGAACGAAAAGCGGCAGGGAGAGAACCAGCCCTACGCCCTTGCCTGGGAGCAAACGGCAAAGAACACCTACCCCGCAGGCCATCCCTACTCGTGGACCGTTATCGGCTCCATGGAGGACCTCTCGGCCGCTTCGCTCGACGATGTAAAGAAGTGGTTCCAGACCTACTACGGTCCCAACAACGCCGTGCTCGTACTGGCCGGCGACATTACCCCCGATGTAGCCCTGGAGAAAGTAAAAAAGTATTTCGGCCACATACCTGCCGGCCCGCCGATCAAAAAGCAGGAGACCTGGATCGCCAGGATGGAAGGGCAGCACCGCCTGACCGCCCAGGACCGCGTGCCGCAAACCCGCGTGCAGAAGACCTGGAACGTCAGCCCCTGGGGCACGCCCGACGCCGCCTACCTCACCCTGCTGAGCCACCTGCTCTCCGAGGGCAAGAGCTCGCGTCTCTACAACCGCCTTGTTTATAAAGACGAGCTGGTGAGCAATGTTTACACCTACCTCGACAACCGCGAGATCGGCGGCCAGTTCTATATCCAGACCGACCTGAAGCCCGGCGTGGATGCCGCCCGCGTAGAAAAGATCATCGACGAGGAGCTCCGCAAGCTTATGAGCACAGGGGTGACCGACGCCGAGCTGTCGCGCGCCAGGATGACTTACTTCGCCAACTTCGTAAAAGGGCTGGAGCGCATCGGCGGCTTTGGCGGCAAGAGCGACATCCTGGCCCAGAGCGCCGTCTACGGCGGCTCGCCCGATGCCTACAAGAAGAACCTCGAGTTTATCCGCAAGGCCACGCCCGCCGACATCAAACGCACGGCAGCCGCCTGGCTGAGTGATGGCGACTTCGTACTCACCATCCACCCCTTCCCCGAATATAAAGTCGGTACCGCCGCTGTGGACCGCAAGGCCGGCCTGCCGGCGCTGGGGCCCGAGCCGGCCGTAGCCTTCAACAAGGTCGAGAACTTTACCCTGTCCAACGGCCTGAAGGTGGTGCTGGCCCCGCGCAGTGGTACACCGGTCGTCAGCATGCGCCTGCTGCTCGACGGGGGCTATGCTTCCGATCCCGCCGGCAAGACGGGCCTGGTGAAGATGGCCATGAAGATGCTTAAGGAGGGCACGGCCACCCGTTCGGCCCTGCAGCTCTCCGACGAACTGTCGGCCCTGGGCGCTTCGCTGAACACTTACTCGGCCCTCGACAACAACACGGTGAGCATGAAGGCCCTCAAGCCCAACCTCGATAAGAGCCTCGACCTGTTTACCGACGTCGTGCTGCGCCCCATCTTCCCGCAAAAGGACTTCAACCGCGTGAAGAACGAGCAGCTCCTCGAAATAAAGCAGGAAGAAGTGCAGCCTATAGCCATTGGCCTGCGTGTGCTGCCCCGCCTGCTCTATGGCGAGGGCCAT
>DASWYM010000089.1:0-4618 GCA_036404975.1 Chitinophagaceae bacterium | reverse complement strand
CTGAGCAGCCCAGTTTTTTTATCTGGTGGTAAATGATGCCACCGTACTTCTCCTTCCATTCGAAAGCGTACTTCAGGAATTCCTCCCGGGAGAGGTCCTTTTTGGCAATACCCCTTTCCTTTTCGAGCATCTGCACCACCTTGGCCTCCGTGGCAATAGAAGCGTGGTCGCTCCCCGGCACCCAGCAGGCGTTGAAGCCACTCATGCGGGCCTTGCGAACCAAAACGTCCTGTACCGTCTCGTTGAGGGTATGTCCCATGTGTAATACCCCCGTCACGTTGGGAGGAGGAATCACCACGGTAAAAGGCTTCCGCTCGTCGGGCGAGCTCTGGAAATAACCTTTGTCCAGCCAGTGCTGGTACCAGCTTTCCTCTATCGACTGAGGCTCAAAGTTTTTCGAAAGGTTTGTGCTCATGCGTTCTAAATAAAATTGGTGTGCAAAGTTAGGATTCTGCACACCAATTTTACTATTTCCCCTCTTGATTCCAAGCAGGGCTTTTAAGTCTGTCGTAGAAACTATGAGTCACTAGCCTTCGAAGTCCAGCTGGCTGTTGTTGATGTAGTTGACCAGGGCCGCCGCGTTTTTCAGGTTCAGTTTCTTCAGGATGTTGTAGCGGTGGACTTCCACGGTCTTAACCGATATGTTCAGTGAGTCGGCAATCTCTTTGGAAGAATTACCCTTCTTAATAAAAGCAATGATCTCGATTTCCCGCTGGGAAAGGGAGTTCAGGCCCGTCTGCTGGTCCTCGCCGGAGATCACCTGCTCGGAGAGGATGTTCTTGATCTCGTCGCAGATGTACTTCTTGCCATTCTGGATCTCGGTAATGGCTTTGAACATCTCTTCGCGCGAAGAGTTCTTGGTCACATAGCCCATGGCGCCCTTCTGGATCATTTTGCGGGCATAGGTGGGCTGGGTATGCAGGGAAACGCCCAATACGCGGGAGCCGGGCGAGTATTTCCGGATCTGTTGGGTAGCTTCAATGCCGTTGATGCCGGGAAGGTTGATGTCCATGATCACTACGTTGGGGCGCAGCTTCTTGGCCAGTTCTACGGCTTCTTCGCCACTGCCACTCTCGGCTACAACAGTAAAGCGGGGGTCTGTGTTTAAGATGAAGCTCCACGTTTCTCTGACCAGGGTATGGTCGTCAGCAATCAGGATGGTGATCTTTTCCATAGTCTATCGGACAGTTTGGTTTTTATATTGGAATTACATTTTGGTATTGAAACCTTGATCCGGGGTGTCTTCCGAAGAAAGAGTACCGTTTAACAAATATATTCTTATTCTGGTTATAATTCAAACAACTCTTTATCAAGGCTTTTTACCAAAGGGCGGTACTTCATCCTTTTTCCTGTTTTTACTTCCCGTAAAACCTTATCGAATACCTGATGTCGCAAAACCTGAAAACAGGCTCGGAAAGAATTTGAGCTCTGATCGGGAATTAGACCTCTTAGGTTAAAGATTATGGGTATGTGAAAATTCTAAGTACATTCATCCAAAGAACAGACATGGAGAGAAACCTGACTTCCTGGTACAGCCCCCGGCTGCAAAAAGATATGCCCATTGCCACCTATGGCCACTATGGCTTTGCCCTTCTTTTGGTGCCTACGGCAGCGGCGGATTACCTGGAGTATGAGCGCTTTCAACTAATAGAATCCATCAGGGGCTTTATCGAAGGCGGTAAGGTAAAGGTCTTTTCCATCAACAGCATCAACAACGAAAGCTGGTTAAACAACGATATGGAGCCGCAGCATAAGGCCATAAGGCACCAGCTGTTCAATAGCTATGTCTTTGAAGAAGTAGTCCCTTTCATCAAGACCCATACCAGCAACGAAACACCCATCATCATCTGCGGCGCGTCGTTTGGAGCCTTGCACAGCATGAACCTGTTCCTGAAGCGGCCCGACCTGTTAAATGGGGTCATAGGCCTGAGCGGGGTGTACGACCTGGCCGAATACACCAAAGGCTACTTCGATGAGGATGTCTATTTTAACAGCCCCCAGCATTATATGCCCAACCTGACCGATCATGCCCTACTGGAACAGATCCGCCAGAGCCGGCATATCCACATCTTCAGTGGCAGCGGGCCTTACGAAGATCCCGACGGCAGCCGGCGCTTTGCTTCGATTCTATATAACAAGGGAATAAACTACGAGCTGGATATCTGGGGACCGGAGTGGAAGCATGACTGGGATACCTGGAGGGCCGTCTTACCCCATTACCTGGGCACCCGCTTTTAACTGACCACCGACTCTACCGTTGCACCTATGCCGCGTTCTGTAATGGCGTCGCACATCGGTTTCAGATCTTCGTAACTGCCCTCTTTAACGGCGTATTTGCCCCGGAAGTGAATGATGTAGGCACATTGCTCGGCCTGTTCGTAGGAGTGGCCGCAAACCTCTACCAGGGTCTCGATCACCCATTCAAACGTGTTGACCTCGTCGTTCCACACGATCAAATGGAAAGGCTCCTGGACATCGGTCAGAACGTCCACGTCTTCCTGAAACTCAACTTGCTCTTTGGTAGCCCCATTCATAGCGTTACAAAGTTATAAATCCTGTCCGAAACTGCTGCCCGAAGGAGGCAGGACTTTATAGGCATAAAAAAAGCTCCCCGGGTGGGGAGCTTTTTTTATGAAAGGTTGCAAACCTTAGAAAGTATAACGCAGACCAACCTGCATGCTCCAGGTATTCCAGGTTCCGAAGGAATTACGGAAAGGAGTGGTAGGCAGTACTGTTTTGCCTGTTTCATCTTTTACAGTCAGCATAGTGAACGTTGCTGTGCCGGTAGAAGTGGTTGTAGGCTTCAGCAGGGCGTAGTTGTACTGGGAACCGGAGTTCAGTTCCTGGCGTACACCCCAATCGGAGTTGATCATATTGCCTGCATTCATGATATCCACGCTCAGTTGCAGCGAGTGACGGTCTTTTCCAATGTTGGTAAAGATGTCCTGCAGCACTTTCACGTCGAAGCGATTGTACCAGGGCAATAAACCTGAGTTACGGGCCACATAACCACCTTTAGCTTCCTTCAGACCTTTCTGGCTTTCCACCAGGTTGGCAAAGGCAGCCTGCTGCTGGGCAGCAGTAAAGGTTACTTCACCAGCTGAGTTCTTAATGTCAGTGAACGTCAACTCGGAAGCATTGTTGGGAATGTACAGCAGGTCCAGGGTCACACCATCCTGGTTTAGGTCTCCATCAGTTGTATAAGCAAAGCGGCCGGCATGAGCACCCTGGTAAAACAGGGATACGGTAGTTGCCAGGTGCTTGGCGTATTCGATACGGTACGACAGGTTACCTACCAGGCGGTGAGGAATGGCAAACTGCGACTGGCTCATATACAGCTCGTTCGGATCGTTGATCGAGTAGTTGTTTGACCAGGCAGAGTTGGCAGCCGAGCCGGGGTTGCCGGTCACGTCTTCAGCAACAGTGTGCGTATAGAACAATGAACCAGACAGGCCTTTGCGGTAAGGCAATGACAGGCCAAACGTTAAGGTGGCAGAGTAACCCTTATCGGTGTTGCTCAGTACCGGGGCTATGGCATTGGTAGCATTATTATAACGGGCATTGGCGCTGCTCACCCAGAAAGCACGGTTGTCACCGGAGTACTTCATGTACGTAGGCGCCTGCTTACGGTTGGCATTGAACTGGTAAACGGCGTTGATGTCCTTGCTGTAGATAAAGTCCACAGTGGCCACCAGCGGAGTAGCAGGGATCTTATAGTCAGCGCCCAGGTTGGTTCTCCAGATCTGGGGCATCTTGAAGTCCTCATCGATCAGGGCGACAGTACCCGGAGCTTTGATGCCGGCTGTTTTCGGGAAATCCGAAGGCAGCTGATTCACCCAGTACAGGGGATCCCTGTTAAAGCTGGTGATCTTTGCCAGTGTGCTTGAACCGACCGGCTCAAAGGTGTTCTGCAGCATACCGGAGTTGGTCGGCTGGTTGGTGAACCATACAAACGGGATCAGGCCGGTAAAGATGCCCGAACCTCCACGAACCTGCAGCGAGCGGTCGCCGAAGACATCCAGGTTCAAACCAATACGGGGTGACAGCAGCACCCTTGACTTCGGCCAGGTTGCTGAGGAATAAGTGGTGGGGTTGCCGTTGCGGTCCAGCAGCTTCAGCGTATCGATCGAAGGGTTGGCCAGCGGCTCGTTGAAGTACAGGGGCAGGTCGGCGCGCAGGCCTACCGTTACGTTCAGGCGGTCGCTCAGGGTCACTTTGTCCTGTGCGTACAGGCCACCCATGCCAAATCTCAGTTTGGCCCAGGTATCATCCTGGAAAGGATAGGTCACACCATACACGCTGGGCGCTCTTTTATTCAGGAAGTCAGATACCGAGTTGTAGCGATAATAAGAAGTACCCAGGCGCACGTAGCTGTTATCGAAGCCCATGGTCTCCAGGCTCAGACCACCGGTCAGGGTGTGCTTGCCCGCCTGGTAAGTCAGGTTGTCGATAATGGAGATGTTGTCGTTCTTCAGACCGTTGTTATAAGAGAACAGTTCGGTACCGAAGCTCATATAGTTCTTACCACCTTCCCAGATGTCCACAAAGGGGAACAGGGGGCCAGGAGTTGAACGCAGCGATTCAATGTAAGTGTACGTACCCAGGATCTGGTTAGACA
>DASWYM010000088.1:0-3585 GCA_036404975.1 Chitinophagaceae bacterium | reverse complement strand
CGCAAACGGCGCGATGAGTGATGAGTAATGAATGATGAGTGGGCGTCAAAGGTGAATGGGTGTCCCTCAGTGGAAAAGGAATAAATTTAATGAACAAAGCCCTCAGTAATTCTGTTACTGAGGGCTTTGAATTATGTCGTAAGGCAACTGGTATAGGTCACCTACTCACCACTCACCACTGACCACTCACCATTTAGAACGTGATCCACTGCGCGATCACCTGCCCCAGTATGCCGATTGCCAATCCTGCATAAACTTCTACGGGGTGGTGGTCTGAATTGAGCAGGCGGGCGGTGCTCACCAGGCCGGTGATGAGGGTGGCCACGGAGATATAGAAACCCAGGTTGGCGTCAATGGCCAGGGCCAGCAGGTAGACAAAGGTCATCATCACCCCCAGGGAGATGGCGTGCATGCTTACCTTGATATAACTATTCAGCACCAGGCCGCCGCTGGAGGCCAGGAAGATGGCCAGTGCCAGGCTCACCATCTCGCGGGGGAACTCGGGCTGGTTCTTCAGTACGTACCACATCCAGAAGTAGTACAGGCCGCAGGCGATATAGGGAATAATGCGGTCTTTCTGGGTGCGCAGGTATATGGTCTCGATAAAGCCCAGTCCCTTGGCCAGCAGCACAGTGACCAGCGGGAAGAGGGTGTACATCACCGCAAAGCGCAGCAGGAGCAGCACCTTGTCGGCCGGGGCAAAGCCCGGGAACACCGGTGTGAAGTACAGGACAAAGGCGGAAATATAGACCGGTATGAACAGGGGGTGAAACACCACCGAGACCACACGGGCAGTTCCGTGCACGATAGGATGATAGGAGGGACGGTGCATTACCGCCGACCCCTGGGGTTGCGTGGCTTCTTCGATATGCATGCTTAGAGCTCTTTACGCAGCCTGGCTACCGGGATGTTTAGTTGTTCGCGGTATTTGGCTACGGTTCGGCGTGCAATGTTATAACCTTTTTCCTGAAGCAACTCGGTCAGGCGCTCATCGGAAAGGGGCTTTTTCTTGTTTTCGCCTTCGATAAGGTCGCTGAGGATCTTCTTTACCTCGCGGGTCGACACTTCTTCACCGCTGTCGGTGGTGAGCGATTCGGAGAAGAAGAATTTCAGGCGGTAGGTACCGAACTCGGTCTGTACAAACTTACTGTTGGCCACGCGGCTCACCGTGGAGATGTCCAGCCCCGTCTTTTCGGCAATATCCTTCAGGATCATGGGCCTCAGGGTCGTCTCATCGCCGGTGAGGAAGAAGTCGTACTGGTGGTTCATAATGGCCGTCATGGTGCTCAGCAGGGTGTGCTGCCGCTGCTTGATGGCGTCGATAAACCACTTGGCGGCATCGATCTTCTGCTTGATAAAGAGCACGGCCTCCTTCTGGCGGCGGTCTTTCTTGGCGCCGCGGTCGTAGTCCTTCAGCATGTCGCGGTAGCCTTCGGAGATGCGCAGCTCGGGAGCGTTCTTCGAGTTGAGGGTCAGTTCCAGCTTGCCGCCATTATTAAAGATGAAGAAGTCGGGGATCACGTAGCTTTCTGCCTTATTGAGCTCGCCCACGTTGCCGCCGGGCTTGGGATTGAGCTTCACGATCTGCCCCATCACCTCCTTCAGCTCTTCGTCCGACAGGTTGAGGCCGCGCTGGATCTTTTCGTAGTGCTTCTTGGTAAACTCGTCGAAGTACTTGGTAAGGGCCTGTATGGCCACGTCCACCTCCTTACCTTCTTCCTTTTGGCGCAGGAGCTGGAGGATCAGGCATTCCTGGAGGGTGCGGGCGGCCACGCCCGAAGGGTCGAAGCGCTGGATGCGCTTGATAAGGTTCTCTACTTCTTCTTCGGAACTCATAATGTTCTGGCGGAAGGCCAGGTCGTCCACGATGGCCGAAGTTTCGCGGCGCAGGTAGCCGTCCTCGTCTATGGAGCCGATGATCTGCTCGGCAATGCGGTACTCGCGCTCATCGAGGTTCAGCATACCCAGCTGGGCTTCCAGCTGCTCGTAGAAAGAAGTCTCCACGCTGTAGGGCACGGTGGTCTTTTCTTCCTGCTCGCCGTAGTTCTCATCGCGCATTTTGTAGTCGGCAATATCGTCGTCGCCCTCGTGCACATAGTCGGAGATATCTATGTTTTCGTAGAGGTCGTCCTTATTGAGTTCATCGCCCTCGGTTTCAGTATACTCTTCCCCGCCGCTATCGTCCGAGAATTCGTCCTTCTGGTCGAAGGAGTCTTCGTGCTTGTCGTCGGACTGTTCAAGCGCCGGGTTTTCTTCCAGTTCTTCCTTGATCCGCTCTTCGAGGTTAGCGGTGGGTACCTGCAGCAGCTTCATCAGCTGTATCTGCTGGGGCGATAGTTTCTGTAGTAGCTTTTGTTGTAAACTCTGGTTTAGGCTCATGTTCCTGGTTTCATTAGGGCGGAAAAAATCCGCCTTGTGCACAAAAATCGAGCCGTAAATTTACGATAAATACTTGGAGATGTACCGTAAGGTTTGGGACCCGCTCTTGTTTTTTATGATTTTAACGCTCTCAGTCCGTACCGCTGCCCAGGGGACGATGCCTGTGCAGGGGCCCGTAGCGCCTTATATAAATATAAAAACCGTTCCACCGGTAGGTGGCAGCCCAAAGCTCTCCTTCTTCTGCCGCCAGGAGCTAAAGCTGCAGAAGGCCAGCGGCTTACCCCTCTACATTCGGCTGGGAAGTAAAGAATTTGTGGATAAAATGGAGCGAAAGAGTAAGGGATTTGGAATTAGGGATTAGGAATTAGGAGAGAGGGAATGGGGATTCGGGATCAATGATTAGGGTGTGAAGAGAGAACACGAATTATTACGAATTACACGAATAAAGAGGAGAAGTCCTTATCGTTATCGGAACAGGTATTAGGCAATTGGTCAGTGCAAAGCCTCCTTTTCTCCTGCATCCCTTGAGGCTCTTAGCTCCCCGTCAGGGCCTATAAAAAGAAAGACCGGCCAAAGCCGGTCCTTACATATCTGCTATATATAATCAAAATCCCTATTCTCTCTTATGTCAGTTTGCCCCTTGAGGGTATTACATTAACGACGTGAGGCTGCGGATCACAGCGGCGAGGCGTACGGCATCGTGGATGCGGGTCTTGGCCGTGCCGTGCCCTACCAGGGTCTTCTCGTGCGAGGTAACGCATAGCTCGCAACCGTTCAGGGCACTCACCACCAGGCTCACCAGTTCAAAGAACTCCTTGCCCGTGACGGGGTTGGCCATGATGCTCATACGGATGCCGGCAGCGGCGTTGTTGTAAAACTCCTCGTGCATGAAGTGACGGAAGCGGTAGTAAACGTTGTTGGCGTTCAGCAGTGAAGTGCAGCTGATCACCTCGGCGATCTCCTTGTCGGTGGCGCCTTCGGCAGTGGCCATAGAGGTGAAAGCTTCCTGGAGGGCTTCTACCTTCTCATTCACGGCTACGGAAAGAGCCAGCAGGGCCGCTTCTTTTTTGGTCAGGGTCTCTGCGCTCAGCACATTGGCCACATTGATCTTCAGGTCGCGCAGGTAGCGGCTGTCGGTAGCCGCCAGGGCTTTCAGGTTACGGCTTACATGCTCTTCGCCCAGGCCCAGGTCTTTCAACAGGGCAA
>DASWYM010000087.1:0-6990 GCA_036404975.1 Chitinophagaceae bacterium | reverse complement strand
CCAGGGCTGTTGTTCTCTCATCGGCCCTCTTTTTTTGCTTTTTTGATACACCCAGGTTAGACAGCTGAAGTGGATGACTATCAAGGGTATGATTGTAGTAACCTAATATCCATTCGAAAGAACAACAGTATCTTTTTATTTATCAAGAGGAATATGGAATCGTTCGTAAATAAGCCGGATACCATTGTGGGGCAACCCTTAAAGGCAGGCTTTCATGAAGAGTTGCACTACGATGCTGACATGGATACCCTTTCGACGGTCCTGGACGGGGAAAAAAGAGTTTCCCTGGCCTTTACCCCCTGGAGCGCTTTTCCGTTTAAGCCGGAGGTGCGGTTCAGCATAGCCCATTCGAAGGACTGTCTGTTTCTAAAGTACTATGTGGAGGAGAAGGTGGCGGTGGCAGCGCACAGCGATACTCATTCCGCCGTTTATAAGGATTCCTGCGTGGAGTTCTTTATCTCCTTTGATACGGCAGGCTATTACAACTTTGAATTCAATTGTACGGGCACAGCCCTGGCCGCTTACGGAAAAGGAAGAGAGAACCGTACATTCCTGTCCATAGAGGCGATAGACAGGATCAGGCGCCGTGCCGTGATCGATAAGAGTGGACCAAGTGCCGGGGTGAAATGGACGTTGACCCTGGCCATTCCCCTGTACGTTTTTACGGCACATTCTATCGATTCCTTGTCGGGTAGGGAATGCCGTGCCAACTTCTATAAGTGTGGCGAAGACCTGCCCGACCCGCATTTCCTGGCCTGGGCCAATATTGATTCGCCGGAGCCGGACTTTCACCTGCCGGAGCATTTTGGTTCGCTGATTTTTGAATAAGAAACCTGCTCTCTTCCTGAACTGGTAAACAATTGTTTCCAAAAGGCAGAAAAATACAGGGAGGGGTTGTGCCCTGAACTTCCGGTAAATAAGAACGTTGCCAATTCTAATTTCAGTAAATTGTGTGACCACCAACCCGTTCCGAATGGATCAAAAACTTCCTACGATCAAGGAGATTGCCAAACGTCTTAATGTTTCGGTATCCACTGTCTCCAGGGCCCTAAGCGACCATCCCCGGATTGGTTTACGTACCAAAATGCGCGTGCAGGAGCTGGCTCGCGAACTGAACTACGAACCCAATGCACAGGCCATTTTCTTCAAACAGAAGAAGACCTTCGTCGTAGGTGTTATTCTGCCCTATATCCGCGAGGAGTTCTTCTCGCAGGCCATCAGCGGCATCGAGGCGGCGGCCATGGAGCACGAATACACTATCCTTTTCGGGCAGAGTTATGACGACCCTGAACGGGAAAAGAAAGTAGTGGACGCTATGAAGCGGCAGAGGATAGACGGGCTGATCATCTCGCTTTCGAAGAGCACACAAAATTATGAGCACCTGCACGCCCTGGAAAAGTATGACATTCCCATCGTTTACTTCGACCGCGTGCCTCCCTTCCCTAAGGCACACAAGGTTTATTGTAACCTCTATAAGGGAACCGTTGAAATGGTCCGGTGGCTGATCAGCAGGGGCTATAAACGAATCGCTTTGATCAATGGCCCGGATAAGCTGCCGGCCAGTAAAGAAAGGCTGAGCGGGTATATTGAAGGCGTATCGGGCAAAAAGCTGAAGGTGGACATGCAACTGGTGGAAGAATCCGACCTTTCCAAAGAGGGGACCGTCAGCGCCATGAAGAAGCTGCTCCGCCTGAAACACCCTCCCAATGCGATTATCTCCTTCAACGATTACGTGCACATGGATGCCGTACAGTACGCGCAGCAACAGAATATCCAGGTGAATAAGGATATTGTTTTTGTCAGCTATGCCAACCTGCCGATTACCTCCTACACGGCCTACCCGCCGCTGATTTCCATCGAGCAATACCCGTATGGACAAGGGGAGAAAGCCATGGAGCTTATGATGGATATCCTGAGCCGTAAGTCTGGCCCGGGAGAGAAACCGGAGGAATATCATACCGAAGAAATGGCAGCCACCCTGGTGATGCATGCTCCGGGGCAACCCTTTGTTGCTCCGCAATAATTCAAGAGGCGCCGGAAGATCGTTTCCGTATTTGGTGCATGGTGAGGAAGAATTGCACAATCGTTTGCGCTCGCATCGTGTAGGATCTCTTTCTAAATTCATGTTCTATAATTGTATGGAAAATATTCTTTCCCACGACATTTGGGGTATCATGACATTCAATACGATCTTCCTGCAGACAGCTGGTAAAGAGGTTTAACACTATCAAGCTACAGGAACACCGGCATGCCTTTAAACTAGTGTGTGAGTTTATCGATCCAAAATTTGAAAGTAAAGCAGAGTGACACTTTCCTTGTACTTATAAGAATCAAAGAATTACCGATGATGAAGAAGCTTTTAAATACAGCCGTTTGCATTTTGTGTGTATGGGGAGCAGGTGCACAAACCCTGCCTACTGAACTGCAGACCCCGGAAATAGTGTCGATCAACCGGGCACCCATGCGGGCTGCCGCCTTTAGTTACGAAAACAGGCAACTGGCTGAAAAGCGGCAGAAGGAACAGTCGGCCTATTTCCTGTCGCTGAACGGCCCCTGGAAGTTCCACTGGGTAAAAGATCCCACCCAACGGCCACAGGACTTTTACAAGACGGATTTTGATGACCGCAGCTGGAGGGACTTCCTGGTTCCGGCCAACTGGGAACTGAACGGATACGGCCTGCCCATTTATGTGAATCATCCTTTTGAGTTTACAGGGCACGCTAAAAGAGGTGCCCAATTGAACCCTCCTTTTGATATCCCGGAGCATAACAACCCTGTCGGTTCCTACCGCCGGAAAGTGGTGATCCCTGATTCCTGGGATGGACGCCAGGTTTTTATTCACCTGGGTGCTGTAAAGTCGGCCTTCTTCATATGGGTGAATGGCAGGAAAGTGGGGTATAGCGAAGACAGTAAGCTGGCTGCCGAGTTTGATATCACGCCCTATATACAGCGGGGAGAGAACCTCGTGGCCCTGCAGGTCTACCGCTGGAGCGACGGCAGTTACCTGGAGGCCCAGGATATGTGGCGCATATCGGGTATAGAGCGGGAGGTTTACTTGTACGCTTTGCCCAAGCTGGCCGTTCGCGATTTTAAAGTAACAGCCCTCCTGGACAACAGCTATACACAGGGAGTATTGCAAGTGGACGTTGAGGTAGCCAACTATCGAAAGGACCAGAAAACCATGCACAGTAAGCCCGATAGTTTTTCTGTGGTGATGGAACTAGTAGATGATAAAGGAGTATTGGTGGCTAAAGAGGAGAGCGGGCTGCGTACCGCGCTGGGAAGTTATAAGGCCAACGTATCGTTCCGGAAAGAGGTAGGTCCTGTGCGGACCTGGTCGGCTGAACAGCCCCATCTTTATACGCTTTACCTCACGCTCAAAGACGTGAAAGGAAACATCGTGGGGGTGATCCCACAACGTGTTGGCTTCCGCTCGGTGGAAATAAAGGGAAGTGACTTCCTGGTGAATGGTAAAAGGGTTTTTCTGAAAGGTGTGAACCGCCACGAACATCATCCCAAGCGGGGACATGTATTGACGCGTGACGACATGCGTAAGGATATGGAGATGATGAAGAAGCTCAACTTCAATGCCGTACGCCAGTCGCATTATCCGCCCGACCCTTACTGGTTGGATTTGTGTGACGAATACGGCCTGTACGTAGTGGATGAGGCCAACATAGAATCGCATGGACGCTATTACGACCTGGGATACACACTGGGCAACGACCAGCAGTGGCGGGTTCCTCACCTGGAACGGATACAGCGGATGTACGAGCGCGATAAGAACCATCCATCCGTAGTCACCTGGTCGCTAGGGAACGAGGCCGGCAATGGGGTGAATTTCTACGAGGCTTACGAATGGCTGAAAGCAAAGGATTACCGCCCGGTACAATACGAAAGGGCTGAATGGGATTATAATACCGATATGATCGTGCCTCAGTACCCCAGTCCTGAATGGCTGCCTCGCTATGCCCAGGGAAAGGAAACCCGGCCGCTGATCATGAGTGAGTATGCCCATATTATGGGCAACAGCCTTGGAAATTTTAAAGAATACTGGGACGCCATCGAGAGCACGCCCAGGCTGCAGGGCGGATTTATCTGGGAATGGGTAGACCAGGGCATTGATACGGTGAAAAATGGCAAACGTATACTGGCCTATGGCGGTGATTTTCCCTTAGAGGGACCGGTGGACGAAAACTTAAGCGATAACAATTTCATCGTGAAGGGGGTAGTGACGGCCTACCGTGGCCTGACACCTATGGCATTGGAAATAAAGAAGGTACAACAATACATTAAAACGGATTGGAAGGAGAACAACAGACTTGTGGTTTTCAACTCTTTCTTCTTTCGTGACATCAGCAATGTGCAGTTGACATGGGAGGTGCTTGAAGACGGGAAAGTGGTTGATAAAGGGGTAATTGCCCATTTGCCTGTTGGTCCACGGGAGGACACTTCTTTCCGGTTGCCGGTAAAAGTGAGGCAGCAAGCAGGTAAGGAATACTTCTTAAACGTCCATTATATCCTCAAGGCAGCAGAGCCCTTTTTAGCGAAGGGATACGAGGTGGCTTATGACCAGTTTGCTTTGAGTGCTGACCCTGCCCCAGCTGTGATCAAACCGGCTAAGGGTTCATTGCGTGTGGATAAAAAGGAAGGAACCATCACCATACAGGGAAAAGATTTTACGGCAGCTTTTGATGCCCGCGAAGGAATGCTGAAAGCTTATTCGTATAAAAATAAGCCTCTCTTGAAGCAGGGGCCGGTGCCTTCGTTCTGGCGGGCGCCTACGGATAATGATATTGGTGCCGGTTACCACAAAAAGCTAAGGGGCTGGCGTCAGGCATTTTCGGAAGGGAAGCTGATCGACTCTACCCTGGCCCGGAATGTCGATGGCAGTTACAGCATAATGTTTAAAAAGGAATTGATGAAGGGCGATGCAGTGCAGGAGCAGCAGTTCACCATATATGCCGATGGAACCATAAAGGTGACGAACCATTTTTCGCCGGTAAATGGTGACCATCCTTTGCTGTTGCGTATGGGCAATGACCTGCAGCTGAATAAAGAATACCGGCAGATCGAATGGTATGGACGTGGGCCGGGGGAGAACTACCAGGACCGGAAAACAGCTTCCCTGGTAGGGCTATACCGCCAGGACCTGGAGGAGCAGTATTTTCCTTATGCCCGTCCCCAGGAGAGCGGTAATAAAACCGATACCCGCTGGGTAAAGTTTACCAATGGTAAGGGCAGGGGCCTGCAGGTAGTATTTGCCGACAGCCTGCTCAGCTTTTCCGCACTGCCTTATAGCCTTGATGACCTGGACCCTGAAGTAGACAAAAAGCAATACCATTCCGGGGAGCTTAAGGAGCGCAATGAGATCTACCTGCACCTCGATGGTCAGCAAACCGGCATGCAGGGTATTGACAGCTGGGGCGCCCAGCCGCTGGAGCGCTACCGCATTCCTTTCAAAGCTTACCAGTATAGCTATTGGATCCGGCCTTTATAGCAAAGTACAAAAGTTGAGCAAACGGTTGCATAAAGGATGACCGCTAAAAGGATATACTTTTAATACGGGTACATTACAGGAGGCTGAGAGCTATTGTGCTAACCATATGCATCAACCGCCTGAATAATCAACCAAAACAATGAAACCAGCTTTCAAATGAATAGAAAAGACTTTATTAAAACGACCGGGCTTGCAGCGGGTGCTTTTGTAGTGCCCGGTGCTTCCCTGTTTGCCCAGGCAAAGAAGTACGCTACGAAAGTCCGGGTAGGGCTGATTGGCGTGGGCCTGCGGGGACAAAGCCACCTGGACCTGTTGTTGCGGCGCAACGATGTGGAGGTGGTGGCCATTTGTGATATCGACGACCGGATGCTTACCCGGTCAAAGGAAATGATCCAGAAGAGCGGAAAGAAGATGCCCCTGGTTTACACGGGCGATCCCTATGCCTGGAAGAAGATGCTGGACAAAAAAGGACTGGATACGGTGGTGATCTCCACGCCCTGGGAGTGGCACAAGGAGATGATCATCGGCTCGCTGGAAGCCGGGCTGAAGTATGTGGGTACGGAAGTGATGCTGGGTATTACGTTGCAGGACCACTGGGACGTGGTGAAGGCTGCTGAAGAGCACAATGCCCACGTGATGATGCTGGAGAACGTGTGTTACCGTCGCGATGTGATGGCCGTACTGAATATGGTGCGCCAGGGATTGTTTGGGGAACTCATCCACCTGCAGGGAGGCTACCAGCACGACCTGAGGGAGGTGAAATTTAATGACGGTAAAAAGGCTTATGGCGGTGGCTGCGAGTTTGGTGAGAAAGGCTGGACAGAAGCCAGCTGGAGAACCCAGCACTCCGTGCACCGCAACGGAGACCTGTACCCGACGCATGGCATTGGGCCCATTGCTCATTATATTAATATCAACCGCGGAAACCGGTTTATGAACCTTAGTTCCTTTTCATCAAAGGCAAGGGGGCTGCACAACTACGTGGTGAAGGAATGTGGGGAGAATCATCCCAATGCTAAGGTGAATTTTAAGCTGGGCGACGTGGTGACCACTTCGATCTCCTGTGTTAATGGGGAAACCATCCTGCTGCAGCACGATACCAACCTGCCGCGCCCATATTCGCTCGGTTTCCGCGTGCAAGGGACGGAAGGACTGTGGATGGATGTAAATAAGAGTATCTATATAGAAGGTAAATCGGTAAAAGGGCACCAGTGGGATCCGCAAAAAGAGTGGCTCGATAAATATGACCATCCCTTATGGGCACGCTGGAGTAAATCTACGGAAGGTGCCGGTCACGGGGGCATGGACTTCTTTGTCATACACTCCTTTATAGAGTCTATCAAGCGCAACGCCGCACCTCCTATGGACGTGTATGATGCGGCGGCCTGGAGTGCCATCACGCCCCTGAGCGAACAATCGATAGAAAGGGGTAATGAGACCGTGGAGTTCCCGGACTTTACCGGGGGGAAGTGGATGTACCGCAAACCGGT
>DASWYM010000086.1:0-3941 GCA_036404975.1 Chitinophagaceae bacterium | reverse complement strand
TACCGAGCAAATAGACGCAATGGAAGTGTCCGGCACGAATCCTTTTAAATACCTCGTGATTACCCGGGTGCTGGCCGCCACGTTCATGCTGCCCGTTTTAGTGATGTTGTCCGATGCCATCTCCCTGTACGGGTCATACCTGGGCGTGAATATAAAAGGAACTACCAGCTTTTCACTATTCTTTTCCCAGGTATTTGATAACCTTTCTTTTAGTGATGTTATTCCCTCCTTTATCAAGTCCTTCTTCTTCGGATTGGCTGTGGGTATAGTAGGGTGCTATAAGGGCTATTTTTCGAGCAAAGGCACGGAGGGGGTGGGGCGGTCGGCCAACTCAGCGGTGGTGGTTTCTTCGGTTTTGGTTTTTGTGATTGACCTGATTGCCGTACAGATCACCGATATTTTAGGTATAAACTAATCATGCAGACAAGCGTTCAAACCATAGCGGCCGGGAAAAAAGAAGAGAACAGGGAACCTGTGCTGGTGATCCGGAACCTGAAAAAAGCATTTGGCAGCAATACGGTTTTAGACGGCTTTAATCTGCTGCTCCGCCAAGGCGAGAATCTGGTAGTGCTGGGGCGCTCCGGTTCCGGCAAATCGGTATTGATCAAGTGTGTCATCGGGCTTTTGCCTTTGGACGATGGAGAGATTACTGTATTGGGTGAAAATGTTTCAGAAATGAATACGGAGGAACTGGACCGGATCAGGGTCAAGATGGGCTTTCTGTTTCAAAGCAATGCTTTGTATGATTCCATGACCGTACGCGAAAACCTGGAGTTCGCCTTGAGAAGACACCGGTCAAGGCTGTCTCAGGAAGCGATCAAGAGCATGGTTATGGAGGCACTGGAAGACGTAGCGTTGGCCCATACGGTGGACATGATGCCCGCAGAACTTTCGGGTGGTATGAGAAAGCGGGTCGCACTGGCCAGAACCCTGATTCTGAAGCCGAAAATTATTCTTTATGATGAGCCGACAACAGGCCTGGATCCGATAACCGGCAAAGAGATCAGTGAGCTGATTCTGGAAGTGCAAAAAAAGTACAACGCTTCTGCGCTGATCATCTCGCACGATATGCGGTGTGTGAAGCTGACCGCCGACCGGATTGTGGTCCTGATCAACGGGAAGTGCTATGCAGAGGGAACATTCGAAGAGCTGAAGAATTCAAAGGACCCGGAGATTTATCACTTTTTTGAATAACGATTTATGGCAAAGAATACGGTCAATAATATACGATTGGGTGTGTTCGTTCTGACAGGGGTGTTCTTTCTGATCCTGTTGCTGTACATGATCGGGAAAAGTGAGAATATGTTCGGGGCGAAATACATGCTAAAAGCTCACTTCGATAATGTTCAGGGGTTGGTGCCCGGTAATAACGTGCGCTATGGGGGTATAGTGGCAGGAACGGTTAAGGAGGTCCGCATTATCAATGACACAACTGTCGAAGTGATCATGCTGGTCAAAACAGACATGAAGAAATTTATCCGGAAAGATGCCATTGCCAGTATCGGTACAGACGGCCTTATGGGTAATAAGCTGGTCAACATTACCGCATCCGGTGCCCCGGCAGTGTTGGCCGAAGAAGGTGACCTGCTGGCCAGCAGAGCGCCTGTGGATACCGATGAAATGCTGAGGGTACTGAATTCTACGAATAGTGACATCGCTGTCATTGCCGGGAATTTAAAGGCTACTATTCAAAGGGTGAACAACAGCACGGCCCTATGGAGCGTCCTGGAAGAACCAACTGTGCCCGCCAATCTAAAGGCTACTTTGGTTAATGTGCGTAGAGCTACCGAAAGGACAAATGAGGTAGTGAACGACCTGCAATGGCTGGTTCAGAACGTTAAAGAGGGGAACGGTTCTCTGGGAGCAGTGCTTACCGACACCTCCCTGGTTACAAGTCTGGAGGACGCCATTGGAAAGATCCGGGAAGTAGGCAATCATGCCGATACGCTTTCCCTCCGAATAAGTTCCCTGATTGCAGGCATTCAACGAGATGTGAATCAGGGTAATGGCATGGCACATGCAATCCTCAAGGACACCGGAATGGTCTACCGGTTAAATAATACACTCATCCATATTGAAAAAGGCACAGAAGCCTTTAGTCAGAACATGGAAGCGCTGAAAACTAATTTTCTGTTCCGGGGGTATTTCAAAAGGCAGGAAAGGCAAAAAAAGCAGTTTGGAACAAAGCTCAGCTTAAGCGATTCAAATGGGAAATTATCCACTGTAAATTAGATGAAATGCTTGGTCACTTAACTGAAGAGGAGATCATCTCTGTCCTGAAAAGGAATGCGCTGGGCCGCATTGGCTGCACAGATGGTAAGCATACCTATATCGTGCCTATCAATTATTATTACGACGATACCGGGCTTATCATGCATTCACATGTGGGAAAGAAAATCGAGATGATGCGTACCAACCCCCAGGTGTGCTTTGAAGTGGATGAACTGCAGGATTTTACCAACTGGAAAAGTGTGATTGTATGGGGGCGGTACGAAGAGGTGGAAAGCCAGGAGGAGCAAAGTAAAATCATAGCCTCTTTTGTAAACAGTCTAATGCGCATTAAACCCAGTGAAACAGCGCTGCTGCCGGAGCTCTCTGCCACCCGCCTGCATCCAAGATCGGGTCCGCTGAAGACGATCATTTTCAGAATTGTTATTGAGACCATGACCGGTCGCTTCGAAACAGACAGGGAATGAACCCGCGCGCTGCTTTCATAGTTTGACGCACATCAATGCATCCATTGAATTCGGTCATACCCGTACTGCCTCCTGTTGCTTACATTGGATGCGTTAGTACATCAGTAAACAGTGTAAACCGGCATTATGAAACGGCTGAAACTATCCGGAATGATCTTCCTGCTGATGGTTGGGCCCATTACCCGCAGCCAACCCATCCAGGATTATATAAAGCAGGCATTAAAAGCTGCCGATCAGGCCTCGTTGTCTCCTTATATTGAAGAGTTTTACCGGGTAAACGAATACAAGCTTGTATGGATAGGTCATAAGAACAGAATTGACCAGCTAACACACGAACTCCAGACCGCTCCCGATTACGGCCTAAATACGGAGGACTACCAGCCTGAGGTTTTGATCCCGTATCGCGCCCCGTCATTTCGTTTCAGAAGCCTTAACGATTCCATTGGCTTCGACCTGCAGCTTTCAAAGGCAGCTGTTCGCTTCTTCTGTGACGTGAAAAATGGCGGCAAACATCCTGAATTGCGATACAATGGGCTGCCCTATGAACCAGACTGCTCGCAGATTCCCCTTATGGTGAAAATGCATATGGAAAGGAACAGCCTGCAGGACTTAGCGCCTTCCCTTACACCCAATACGAGAGAATACAATGAGGTCCGGAAAAAGCTGGCTTATTTCAATAAGATCATCGGGGACAGCAGTTTCAGGGAAGTAACCATTACATCCGGTAAGGTGAGTCTTGAAAATAAACCCTTGCTGCTCAAACTTTATCAATTGGGTATGCTCGATTCGCTATACGAGCCGCTTACACTCGCCCGGCTAAAGGTCAGTCTGAAAGCAGCACAAAAGATGCTGGATGTATCAAGCGACGGCATTTTGGGAAAGGCCAGCCTTTCGGTATTGAATGTGCCTCTCGCCACGAGAAGAAATGAGTTAAAGCTCCTGCTGAATTATCTGCGCTGGCTGACACCATACTTTAACCATCCGGCATCCGGGTTACTCAATATTCCTTCCGCTTCCCTGTTGGTGTACCAAAGGGGGCACGTGGCACTGGAATCCAGAGTAATAGTAGGGAAGCCGTCGACACCTACACCCACGCTCAGCAGCCGAATTACAGAGGTCATTCTGTATCCTTATTGGATGGTACCCAAAAGCATAGCGGTCAAAGAACTCCTGCCTAAAATCCAAAGAAACTCCGGGTTCCTGGCAGCCAACAAGTACCAGGTCTTAAACAGGCAGGGCAAAGTG
>DASWYM010000085.1:0-3073 GCA_036404975.1 Chitinophagaceae bacterium | reverse complement strand
AATCGTTGGGAATCTGGTTTACAGGATTGGATAGGTCCTTTTCAATACTGTTAAGGGGCGTAGTCGCCCTAAGATAAAGAATTTTCGGATACCACGGCACGGCTACCGCAGCGGGGTGCTTTCGATGCGGGGCAGAAAGGCCGGGCTACAGCCTGCGGAAATGGGTAATGTAGGTGTGGGAGCCGGACTCTTTGGTGGCCTTGAAATGGTCGGTGCTCACAAAGTTCATGTCGTCGTAGTACTCCGTCCGGATCGAGCCCCCGGCAAAGTCCACTGCCGTGATCTGCAGGCTGCGTTGCGGGCCCCCGTCGTTGCGGTACTTCTTCACCAGGTCCCACGAACCCCGGTAAACCGTACCCGAAGGGGCGATGTACTGCAGGGACCTTCCTTCTTCAAAGGTGATGGTGCCGTCGCGGAAGGGCAGGTTGCTGGTGCTGCCGCCAATGCCCATGCGGTTCACATCGGCTATGCGCCAGCTGCAATGATGCGCTCGTCATACGGTTTTAAAAAGTCTTTGCTGCAGCCCAGGGATAAAAAGGAGAGAAACAAAACCGAAGTGTAAATAGGCTTCATACCCGCCCGTTTTAGTCTTCCTTAAAGTTCCGGACATTTGCTCGCCCTCGTATCAGGGCGCGCGTGAGTTAACAAAACATTGGATGGGCGCTGCCCGCACTTCTTAGCGGCAGATTGCGCTAACTTTAGGGACATGACACTCCCCAAGCCTCCCGAAGTATGGTTGCGCGGGCCGCTGCCCGGCATCCCGCCCCTGTTGCAACCCGTGGCCCATGCCCTGCTGCAGGCCCGCGAAGAAGTAACCGCCCTGGTCAGCGGCTTTCCCGACGCCCGTCTCTGGGAGCGGCCGGCCGGGGCAGCTTCCGTGGGTTTTCACCTGCAGCACCTCACCGGCGTGCTCGACCGTCTCTTTACCTATGCCCATGGCCGGCAGCTCAGCGAAGGCCAGCTTGCCGCCCTCAAAGCCGAGGGAGCGCCCGGGGCAGCCACTACCGCCGGTCTGCTGGCGGCCTTCCATCACGAGGTGGACAAGGCCCTGCTCGAACTGGAAAGCATGGCCGACCTGGATCTCCTGGCACCCCGGGAAGTGGGGCGGGGCCGGTTGCCCTCTACCACCCTGGGCTTGCTGTTTCATGCCGCGGAGCATACCATGCGCCATACGGGCCAGTTGCTCGTTACCGTGCGGGTGTTGCAAGGTGCTGCCCCCGGCGAAGCCTCCGGACGCTAAGTGGGCATGAGGAAAATCAGCGGCAATCATGATTGAAATCATCCGGTAGCCCAAAAGTTCTGCTAAAGGGTGCCTGAAAAGGGAGCCGCAGCGCCAGGGTTTCTTATCTTTGGGTTCATAAAGCACTTCGGAGCTTTTTGCCCTAACCATGATTACAAATTGTCAATTACTGATTCAAAGCATCAGTGAAGCCATTTTATTGTTGGACAAGGATGGCCGTATCCTCTACTCCAATCCTGCCACCACCACCATCACCGGCTTCGCCGCCGAAGAGCTGGTAAATCAACCTATTTCCCTTCTGTATTCCTATAGCGATGATGCCATAAAGGCCGATTACGAGTTGCACCAAACCGGTAAGGAGGCCCGGTACGTCTCCGACGGCTGGCGCCGGAAAAAGGACAGCACCCTGTTTTGGGGCGAAATGACCTACTCCCGCATCCAAAGCGAGCAGGGACAGCCGGACGGGTTTAGTTGCCTGCTGCGCGACATCACGGGCCGGAAGAGCGCCGAAATGGAACTTCGCCAAAGCGAGGAGCGCTACCGCCTGATGGTGGAAGGCGTCAGGGAATACGCCATATTCCTGCTCGATTCCACGGGCCACATCATGACCTGGAACGAAGGGGCCCGCCGCATCAAGGGCTATCTTTCCGGCGAGATCATCGGCAAGCACTTTTCGACATTTTATACGGCCGAAGACCTCGCCGACAAAAAGCCTGAACGGGAACTGAAGATCGCCATTGCCACCGGCAAATACGAAGAAGAAGGCTGGCGGGTGAAAAAGAACGGCCAGGTGTTCTGGGCCAACGTGGTGATCACCGCCCTGTTCAACCAGCAAAATGAACTCATCGGCTTCTCCAAAGTAACCCGCGATCTCACGGCGCGCAAGGAAGCCGAAGAATCCCTGCGCCAAAGCGAGGAGCGCTACCGCTCCCTCGTAGAGCAGGTGACCGATTACGGGATCTTTATGTTGGACGACAAGGGGCGCATCATCTCCTGGAACGAAGGGGCCCGGCGCATCAACGGCTACAGTACCGAGGAAATCCTGGGAAAATACTTTTCCATCTTTTATCCCGAAGAAGACATCATCAAAGGCAAACCGGCCCACGAGTTGAAAGTGGCCCGTGCCACCGGCAAATACGAAGAAGAAGGCTGGCGCCTGCGCAAAGACGGCAGCCGCTTTTGGGCCAGCGTGGTCATCACCGCGGTGTACCACAACGGCGTGCTGGCCGGCTTTTCCAAGGTCACCCGCGACCTCACCGAGCGCAAGGAAGCCGAAAGAGCCCTGAGGGAAAGTTACAATAGCTACCGCCGGCTGGCCAATGAACTGAAGGCCACCAATACCGAACTCTCCTATGCCAACGAGGAACTCGAGCAGTTTACCTCCATTGTGTCGCACGACCTGCAGGAGCCCATCCGCACCATCAAAAGCTTTTTGCAACTGATCGACATGAAGATCAGCGAGGGGCAATACGCCAATCTTCCAACCTACATCACCAAATCCATCAGCGCGGCCAACCGCATGAAGGAACTCATTCAAAACCTGCTGCACTATTCGCAGCTCAGCAAAGGAGAGATCGTGGAGGAAGAAGTAAACGTGCTGCACCTGTTCAACCAGGCCCTGCAGAACCTGCGCTCTTTGCTGGAGCGCAGCGGGGCACAGGTAAGCATCGACTCGGAGGTGGAAACCGTGCAGGGCGACCGGGTGCAGTTGCTCCAGCTGGTGCAGAACCTGCTGAGTAATGCCTTGAAGTTCACCGACGACAAGACCCCGCAGATCACCATCCGCTGCACCGAAGAGGACGGGCACGCCAAATTTGCCATATCCGATAACGG
>DASWYM010000084.1:0-5243 GCA_036404975.1 Chitinophagaceae bacterium | reverse complement strand
AATAGACTTAAACTGAATAGCCGGCTTTAGGTGGAAGGGCAGCAGCAGTACGTTTTTGACCAGGTGGTTCAGGGATCGGGCCCGCAGCTTATCCCCGATCAGATCGGAGTAGCCGGTAAAGGCAAGGATTGGGGATAAATGATCCTGGCCGGCCAGGGCATTCAGCACCGTTTCGGTATAGGTTCTTTCGTAAAGGTTGTCCTGGTGGGCCAGGGTCACGAACCGCGAAGGGGCCTGGGCCAAAGCAAAGTTCCAATCCTCTGCTATGCCTGCATCCATTTTGTCATTGACCAGGTAAAGTATGTTGTATTTCAGGGCAAGGTCCCGGGAATAGTCTGTTGGGGTGGAAGTCGTTATAATGATGAGGCTGGAACTTGTTTGTTCTTTCAGACTGAGAATACATTCTTCCAGAAAGGGAGATTTTTTATAAACCGGGATGACAAACGTGTGGAGCTCCATTTTTGATAAACGAGGCAGGAAGATAGGACACCGGGATGAAAAAGCGGCGGGTTTGGGAATAAGTGATGACTGGTGAGTGCCGGCGCTTCCTTCACCCGCGGCAGACAAAGTGGCTGCACGTAGGGGAGATCATCCAGTAGCGGGTGGGCTGTGGAGCTGTGGGTGCCCGCAAGCCGCCGAGTCCTGTGCATCCTAAGGGCTGCGCCCCAGTCAGCGGCGGGAAAGGGAAGGGGGGAGGCCCGGGGTCCCGCCTGCTATCACCGGAAGCGGAGAGCCCGGGCGGGCGGCTGCAAGGTCGGCGGGGACGCCTCCGGCGCTGTGCGGCTCGCGTATTGCGTACCGCGTGTAACGTGCAGCGGCTCCGCTAATAAGATCCGGTGATCCCCGGTTCTCTCAAATTAACTAATTGTCCAATTAGCTAATTGTTCTCCTTTCTCTCTTCTCGCAGCTCGCAGCTTCTCTCCAGTCCCCTCTCACGGCTTGCAGCTTGCGGCTTGTAGCTTGCAGCTTCTCTTCTAAACTTTTTTTCCAGTAATTTGTCATTTCATCAGCTATGGGCTTTACGATCAAAGAACTCGAGACGCTTTCGGGCATTAAGTCCCACACCATCCGGGTGTGGGAGCAGCGCTACGGCTTCCTGAAGCCGGAGCGGACAGCTACCAATATCCGGACGTATAGTAACGAGGAATTGAAAACCCTGCTGACGGTGGCCCTGCTGAACAAGTACGGCTACAAGATCTCCCACATCGACGGCATGCCGCCCGGGCAGCGTACCGAGGAGGCCCTGAAGCTGCCCATGGGCGAGGCGAAGGATGAATGGGCGGTAAATGCCCTCATCGGCCACATGATCGACATGGATATAGCGGGCTTCGAGCGCCTGCTGAACAGCCATATCCGGGAAAAGGGCGTGGGGCCCACGATCACTACGATTGTCTTTTATTTCCTGCAGAAGATCGGTGTACTGTGGCAGACCGGGCGCATCAACCCGGCCCATGAGCACCTGGTTTCCAACATCATCCGGCAGAAACTGGTGGCGGCCATCGAAGCGCTGCCCCTGCCGCAAAGCGAGCAGCCGCTTTTCCTGCTCCTCCTGCCCGAGGACGAGCACCACGAGCTGGGCCTGCTGTATGTGTATTTCCTGCTAAAGACCAGGGGCGCGCCGGTGATGTACCTGGGTGCTTCCGTGCCGTTGAAGGATGCCCGGTACGTCATCGGGCTGAAGAAGCCTTCCTACGTGTACCTCCACCTGAGCTCCACGCCCTCCAGGGCGGCCTTTAAAAAATACCTCCACGGTCTGTGCAGCGAGGAGGAGTGCCGGGTACTGCTCTCGGGGGAGGCCGTGCATTCATTTCCTTCCGGGGCACCGGCCAACCTGACGGCCCTGCAATCGCTGGGGGAGGTGGTGAGGTTTATAGAGAGCTGCGAGCTGTGAGTTATGAGCTGCCAGCTATTAGCTGCTGGCTTCCAGCTGAGAACCCATTCAAAAGGTCATTAAGTCATTAAGTCATAAAGTCATAGTAAAGGCCCTGCCCGTGCGGGGCCTTTGCTTTTAGCTACCACGGAGAGGTGGGGATGGGCAATGAGACAATTAGCCAATGAGACAATTAGCTAATTAGTGAATGTGCCAATGAGCGTATGTGCAGAGGGAGAACAGGACCTGCGGGTAGGGAACATAGGCATAAATGGGATTATTTAGGAATAGATAGGAAAAGATGGGAATATAAGGAACCGGCATTTGGAAAGGGGGTAACGGGGGGTGTAAATTAGCAAATGTGCAGATGTGCAGATGTGCAAATGAGGGAGCTGCCGGGGCTTGGCCGTCCAGAGGCAGAGACGGGGCAGCGAAGGAAATAGGATTTTGAGGGAGTAGCAAGAGTGCTGCTCCCTGCTTGAAGCTTGCAGCTTCTCTTTAGTTCTTTGACATGGTGGACCACGGATCAGGATTCATCCAGGTGGACTGGATTGATCCGTGTGTTAAGAATCCTGGATATGCGGGTACGGAGGTACGGAGTCGGGAGACTCCGTACAACAGCGGCCATGGTGTTGTGAGGTGGTACGTGAGGACACGTACACGGCGGGTGGTACGTGAGGACACGTACCACGGCGGCAGTGGCAGGACCAGGTAGAATGGTGTAAGGTTTTGAGCACCTTACCGGCAAAGGGTTTATGACCTTGCACCATTCTTTCTGACCAGTCACGGCGCCAGTCTTCACTTTTCTGCCAGGAACCGTGCAGGGGTGTTTTCTTTAGGAGTTGAGGGTGAATTAGTTATCGGCAAGGGGTTACTATACTACTATTGTTTAACATTTTCATTTTGTTTATTAAACAATAGTGTGTAGCTTTACTTGAGTAAAAGTTAAACAACTATGAGTATTCAAGAATTCAATAGCCTGGTACTCAATAATGCAGAGGGGTTAAAACCCTTTGCCATCACCCTGACCCGCGACCGGGAGGCGGCACAGGACCTGTACCAGGAAACCCTGTACAAGGCCCTGGCCCACCGCGAGAAATACCAGCCCGGCACCAACGTAAAAGCCTGGCTGACGACCATCATGCGGAACATCTTTATCAATGATTACCGCAGGAGCGAACGGAAAAAAGGGGTGATGGACGGGGTGGCGTACCGGGAAAAGAATAGTGGTGTTCATTTCCCCGCGGAAAGCGGGTTACGGGTGCGGGAGATCGATAAGGCGATCCACCAGTTGCCAAAGATTCTGAAAACCGCATATATGTTGTATTTTCAGGGATACAAGTACAACGAGATCGCCGTAACCCTCAACGAGCCCTTGGGAACGATCAAGAGCCGTATTCATTTTGCCCGCAAGCTTCTTCAAAAACAGGTCGAACGGTGAATAAACAGGTAGTGGTCATAGGTGCCGGCTTTGCCGGCTTGTCAGCCGCCGCTTTTATGGCGAAAAGCGGGTGGAAGGTGACGGTCATTGAAAAGAACGAGGGGGCAGGAGGCCGGGCCCGCCAGCTCAGGGAGAACGGTTTCACCTTTGATATGGGGCCCAGCTGGTACTGGATGCCCGATGTGTTTGAGCGCTATTTTGAGCAGTTCGGCAAGAAGGTGGAAGATTACTACAGCTTAAAGCGCCTGGATCCTTCTTACCGCGTTTACTGGGAGGAAGGTTTCTCGGATATACCGGCCGATTACGACGAGCTGAAAGCCCTGTTCGAATCCATCGAAAAGGGCAGCGGTGCCCGGCTGGACCACTACCTGGAGGAGGCGGCGCATAAGTACCGCATCGGCATGCAGCAACTGGTGTATAAGCCCGGCCAGTCGCTGACCGAGTTCCTCGACTGGGAGGTGGTGCGCAACGTGTTCCGGCTGGATGTATTCACCTCGATCCAAAAGCATATAGCGAAGCACTTTCATCACCCAAAGCTCCGGCAGCTGATGGAGTTCCCCGTGCTCTTCCTGGGGGCTTTGCCCTCCAACACCCCGGCACTTTACAGCCTGATGAACTATGCCGATATCAGGGGCGGCACCTGGTACCCCGAGGGTGGTATGTTCTCTATTGTCCGGGCCATGCAGGAACTGGCCGAGGAACTGGGCGTGGCGTTCCGCTTTGAAGAAGAAGCGAAGGAGATTGTCCTGGAAGGGAGCAGGGCGAAGAAGTTAGTGACCAGTAAAGGGGAATACACAGCCGATGCCATTATCAGCGGGGCCGACTACCACTTTACCGAAAGCAGGCTGCTGCCGCCGGCCTTCCGCAGCTACAGTGAAGCCTATTGGGAGAAGAAAGTGCTGGCGCCCTCCTGCCTGCTTTATTATGTGGGGCTGAATAAACGCCTGGATAACGTGCTGCACCACTCGCTGTTTTTTGATGTGCCCTTTGACCGCCACGCCGCCGAGATCTATACCGAGCCGCAGTGGCCCTCTGAACCTTTGTTCTACCTGAGTGTTGCTTCGGTAACGGACCCTGAATCGGCACCGCCGGGCGGCGAGAACCTGGTGATCCTGATCCCCGTGGCTTCGGGGCTGGAAGAAGATACCGAAGCCTTGCGGGAGCGTTATTTCGACAAGGTGCTGCAGCGGCTCGAGCAGCATACCGGTACCGACATCAAAGATTCGATCGTATATAAAAAGACCTTTTCGGTGTCCGACTTTGTCCAGGACTACCATTCTTTTAAAGGCAATGCTTATGGCCTGGCCAATACCTTAGCACAAACCGCCATCTTCCGACCATCCTGCCAGAGTAAGAAAGTAGCCAACCTTTTTTACACCGGCCAGTTCACTGTCCCGGGCCCGGGCGTACCACCCAGCCTGATCAGTGGAGAAGTTGTATCCAAACAAGTGATCAAACAGTTCAATGGTAAATGACATGACGGTAGAAACCTTTAACCAGGCCAGCTACGAGTGCAGCAAGGCCGTAACCGTAACGTACAGCACTTCTTTTTCTTCGGCCATCCGGCTGCTGCATCCCCACCTGCGGGAGCCCATTTATGGCATCTATGGGTTTGTGCGGCTGGCGGATGAGATCGTCGACACCTTTCATGAGCAGGACAAGCGGACCCTGCTGGCCCAGTTCCGGGAGCAGACGGAAGATGCGCTTGCCCGGAGGATCAGCCTCAATCCCATCCTGAACGCTTTTCAGAAGGTCGTACACGAGTACGCTATTGACTACCACCTCGTGGAGGCCTTTTTTCGCAGCATGGAGTCGGACCTGACGGAGCATGCCTATGACCGGCAGGGCTACGAGGAGTACATCTACGGCTCGGCGGAAGTGGTAGGACTGATGTGCCTGCACGTGTTTTGCGGGAAGGATAAGGAACTGTAC
>DASWYM010000083.1:0-5637 GCA_036404975.1 Chitinophagaceae bacterium | reverse complement strand
ATTGTATTGTTCCATTAAGGGAATCTGCTCGATAGCCAGGTTAGCTTTTTCCACACCCCTGTAAAGCTGGCGAAAGGGGTTCGATACATCAGCATTGGTTAACAGCAATTGGTAACGACCAATACCCCGGCGACCGTTGTCCAGGTTACCGCTCACAATACCTTCATCCGAATCGTAAGGATAATACAAACTAACACGGATGCCATAGGCATTATCACCCATCAATTCATCATAAACACCAACCACAGCTGAATAAGCATTGGATACATCGGAGAATGTTTGCGAGATGCTGTATTGGGAAATCGGCTCTACTTCGGTATACTTTTTACAGCCCTGCAGACTTGCTGCTGCTACAAGAGCGGCAAGCGGTATAGTTAAAAATTTAGACTTCATATTGACAATCGTTGTAATCTTAGAAATTAAGGTTTAAACCAAATACCACGGTTCTGGAACGCGGATAGGCGGCAAAATCAACACCTGGTGTCAGCGGATCGGCACGGCGGGCGGTCACATCCGGATCATAACCGGAATAACCGGTAATGGTAGCCAGGTTGTTCACTGTAGCATAAAGCCTTAAACTGGATACCTTGGCTTTCATCGAGAGATGTTTAGGCAGTGTATATCCGAGTGTCACATTGTTGATGCGCAGGTACGATCCATCTTCAATAGCCCAGGAGTGCAACCACCAGCGCTGTACCCTCACCGGGCTCCAGATCTGTGCATTCGCATTCAGCTTAGCCAGTTCTATTGGGTCTGTCACCACCTTTCCCTCGGCATTGATATTGGTAAAGCGATCTTTCATGACGTCCAGCATATTCAGGTTCGGGAAGGCACCATCGGTCCACTCCAGCTTGTTGGCATTATAGATATCATTACCTACCACAAAATTTACAAACACAGAGGCATCGAAGTTCTTATAGGAAAACTGGTTGTTCCAGCCTCCAATAAAATTGGCATTGGCATTACCGATAACAGTACGGTCTTTGTCGGCCGTGATCTGTCCGTCTCCGTTCAAGTCTTTCCATTTCAGCATGCCAGGCTGCGGTATACCGTAAACAGCGTTTACAGCCACGCCAGGTTTGATGGTGTAGGCACCAGTGGCCGCATTGTAATTAAAGTCCTCTATTGCATAGAAGCCATCGGTAACAAATCCATACATCAAACCAATAGGCTCTCCTACTTTTACCAGGTAGTCATCCACTCCATCCGATCCCTGCCAGCCAGAGTTACGGGTAATTTCCGAAGGACCACCTAAGTTCTCCACACGGTTGCGGTTAAAGGAAATGTTGAAGTTGGAATTCCAGTTAAAGTTCTTTTTCTGTACCGGAACAGCGTTCAGCTGGAACTCAATTCCTTTGTTGGAGGTAGCGCCGATGTTTTGCAATTGGGTTGTATATCCGGTTGTTGGCGGAATTTGTACAGCCAGCAGCAGGTCATTAGCAGAATTTTTGTAGGCATCTACAGTCAGCGTCAGTCGGCTGTTCAGCACCGATAGATCAAGACCCAGGTTCTGGGTAATGTTCTTTTCCCAGCGCAGGTTAGGATTTGCCAGTGCTGTGGGCGCAAAACCCGGAACGATAGAATGGTTGAACGCATATTGGCCGGTTACGCCATACAGCTGCAGATAAAGGAGGTCTCCGATCCGGTCGTTACCAACAGCACCATATCCGAAGCGCAGCTTGGCGTCATTGATAACTGACAATCCCTCCATAAAGTTCTCCTTAGAGATCCTCCAGGCCACTGAACCTGAAGGGAACACCAGAGTTCCGTTGTCGGAACTGAACTTGGATGAACGGTCGGCACGGATGTTAAAGGTCACAAGGTATTTATCATCATAGCTGTAATTAGCCCGTCCAAACAGGGAGAATATCCGGTATAAGGGATTTTCAGCCGACGTGGGCAAAGGTTGGGCTGAGCCCGAAGGCGCAGAGCCAAGACCCATGTTCGACAAAGCTTTATCAGCCGAAATGTCTGCCGGGAAATAACGGGTTTCCACATAATTGTTGCTACCCTTGCGCTGTACAATCTCCTGGCCTGCCAGTACGGAGATATCGTGGTGGTTCCTGAATTTGTTCAGAGAATACTGCAGCGTATTGGAATTGGTTAGCGTATTGTTCGTTTGGTCACCGATGGACGCTACGGGCAAAGATGCATACTGGCGGGCTGTATTGGTAATCTTGCTATAGAACAACGACTGCCGGATACCTGTATTATCATAACCAAACGTAGAACGGAAGGTTAAGTATTTTGTAGGCGTAATAGTAACATTACCCGTCAGGTATGTGGCCTTGGTCCTTTGGTTCCTGTATTCCGCATTGGTCAATAAAACAGGGTTGGTAGCACCCGCAGAGGCCAGGAAGTAAGCTTCATCGAATTCATCAATGCCCCCAGAACCGCCATTTGGCGTAGCCAGGTCAAAAGGCCGGTAATTGATAGTATGACGTAGGCGGTTGGTAGTACGGGTACCGCTGTTGGTGGTTCCGGCCCCGCGCACTTCCTGGTCGAGGTAGCGGATACTCATGCCCGCCTTTACAAAATCAGAAACTTTATGATCAAGCTTGAAGTTCACCAAACGGCGATCAAATCCGGATCGCAATAAGATACCTTCTTCTTTATTGCCCGTAAGGCTCAGGTTGAAGTTGGTAGCGGCTGTTCCCCCGTTCAGGGCCACGTTGTGGCTCTGGAAGCCGGCAGTACGACCAAAAACTTCATCCTGCCAGTTGATGGATTGCACATTTTTATAGTTCTGAAGTGTATCCCAGGTGGTACCATAGGTCTGGGCAAAGCTGCTACTGTCGGCCACACTGCCGCGGCTCCTTTCGTATTGCCACATCACAAAGTCGTAAGGATTCAGCACCGGCATTTTCTTGGAGAGCTCCCTGTAGCCTAAGGATCCGTTATAGCTTACAGAAGTTCTACCGGCACGCCCGCTTTTGGTCGTAATAAGCACTACGCCATTGGCACCTCGGGCACCATAAATAGCCGTGGTAGAGGCATCCTTTAACACGTCGATGGAAGCAATATCCTGCGGAGCAATTACAGACAGGGCATTCTCTACCTGCACACCATCCACAATATAAAGCGGCGAATTGTCCTGGGTGATGGAACCTCCTCCCCGCACGCGGATCAATACATCTGCACCCGGAGCCCCTTCAGACGAAACCACCTGTACCCCTGCCAGGCGGCCCTGGAGCACCTCGGCAGCAGAAGCCAGCGGCACATCTTTGATCTGACGGGAACTAACGGAGGAAACCGAACCGGTCAGGTCCCGACGGCGGACAGTGGTATACCCCACTACCACCACATCGTTCAAGCTGGACACCGAAGCCACCAGGTTAACGTCAATAGAAGACCGGGTGCCAACATTAATCTCCTGGCTGGTATGTCCCACATAGCTAAATACCAGTACTACGTTACTGCGATCCGGAACGGTAATGGTGTAGCGCCCTTCATTGTTGGTCGTGGTAATGGTATTGGCGCCTTTGACGGCTACGGTAGCGCCACTAACTGCTTCACGGGCACTGTCTGAGCTTACTCGTCCTGTCACCTGACGGGTCTGTCCCCATGCAAGTGAACAAAACAACATAAACAATAATGATAAGAACGCTTTTTGTCTCATATACAAGCTATTGTAATTAAAATATACTCTCTTGTTTTAGAGTTTTCTTATAAAAAGGGAACGGACAGAACTGGGGAAATACTCACTCTACGGATTATACTTCCATCGGCATGAAATTGATCTTCCTACAACAAATTCTTTGGCACTTCACCACATCTGCCTGACATCTTTCTCTCGTAGGAAGCCTGCCATCCTTCATTTATCGTTGGATCTTAGTTCCAGGACCAGTTAACGTTTCGCTCCAGGGCACAGTTATTTGAAGGGTGGATGGGTCTAAGGACACTGCAGGAATTCGAAAACGTTGTCTGTAATCCTTAACAAGTCTACTAACATTCCGAGTCAGAAAATTACTGGAGCAGGACTTTTTTTACGCAATCGTTGCCGGAAACGATTGCGCGGGAATGAAGACCAGTACATACCGGATGGGACGGAAGGAAACCAGGTGTTTTAGAGAGGCAAGAGCTGGCCTGCAGGTTAAAAAGCCAGCCCGCCCCCTGTAATGCGGCTGACTACCGGGGAAGGAGATCCTCGCGCAGGGGGCTGAACACATCGATCAGCACGCCCGCCTCGAGACACAGCACTCCGTGCGAGGTATTGGAAGGCGCCAGGAAAACGTCGCCCGCTTTGAGCACGCGCCTCTCTCCGCTTATCTCTACCTCAAAAACGCCGCTTTCCACGTAGCTGACCTGAGAATGGGGATGCTGGTGCACGGCACCAATAGCCCACTTTTGGAACTCCACCTTCACCAGCATGACCCACTCGTCCCAGGCCATCACTTTCCGGCGCAGTCCCTCTCCAATAACTTCCCACCCGATCGCTTCATCTTCCAGAAAGACTTTCTGTATTCCATTCCCTTGCATCATTGAACCTTTTACGCCAAAAATAACCCATCCACCCTGCCCGTCCCATTTCTCGCTACTCATCACTCATCACTCATCACTCATTCCCCTTGCAGCTTGCGGCTTGTAGCTTCTCCCCTATCTTTATCCCATGTGGCAGCCCTACAAAAAAGGCTTTAAAGCCTACCTGCAGCTGGAAAAGTCCCTGGCAGCCAACTCCATAGAAGCCTACCTGGCCGACCTGGACAAGCTGACCACCTTCCTGGAGACCACCGGGGGCGAAAAAGCACCCTCGGCCGTCGACCTGTCCGACCTGCAGGCCTTCGTCAAGTGGGTTTCCGAACTGGGGATGACGTCTTCCTCGCAGGCCCGTATCATATCCGGCATCAAAGCCTTTTATAAGTATTGCCTGCTCGAAGACATCAGCACCAAAGACCCCACCACCCTGCTGGAGGCGCCGAAGCTAAAGCGACAGCTCCCCGACACCCTCACCTTCGAGGAGATCGAATCCATCATTGCCCAGATCGACCTGAGCACCCCCGAGGGCGGGCGCAACAAAGCCATCCTGGAAACCATGTACAGCTGCGGCCTGCGCGTGAGCGAGGTGGTGAACCTGAAGATCTCGCAGCTCTTCCTCGACGTAGGCTTTATCCGCGTCATCGGCAAGGGCAACAAGGAGCGCCTCGTACCGGTGGGCTCTTCCGCTACGAAGTACATTCAGTTATATGCCAACAGCATCCGCGTGCACCAGCCCGTGCAGAAGGGCGAGGAAGACATCCTTTTCCTTAACCGGAGGGGCCGCCGCCTCACCCGCGTGATGATCTTCCTCATCATCAAGGACCTGGTGAAAAAAGCCGGCATTACCAAGACCATCTCGCCCCACACTTTCCGCCACTCCTTTGCCACCCACCTCGTGGAGGGCGGCGCCGACCTGCGGGCCGTGCAGGAGATGCTCGGCCACGAAAGCATCACCACCACCGAGATCTATACCCACCTCGACCGCGAGTTCCTACGCAAGACCCTGCACGAATATCACCCGGCATTCAAATAGGTTAAGGCTATGAGTGATGAGTGAACAGTGATGAGTAAAGTCATTGGGTCACCCCCAGCCCCTAAAGGGGAGAGCCTTCACACAGGCCCCTTATGTGAGAAGTAGGACTAGGCAATGAGTGAACAGTG